>RGBY01000199.1 GCA_009919445.1 Planctomycetia bacterium | reverse complement strand
AGCACGATGATGGCATCGGCGGTTGGCTCAGGATGGATGATCGTGCTGTTGTCGCTGGTGTTGGCCCGGGCCTGTGGTTCGGGCAGGCCGAGCGTGGTGGTCGCGGCGGCGGCGAGGGCTTTCAGCAGGTCACGTCGAGTTTCCATGGTGGGCTCCAGTGTGGGTCTGGTGTATTGGTTCGTCTCGTCACACCGTCCGCGTGCAGTTTTCTGAGGTGGTTGAAGGGGCAGGGAAGGGGCCAGGAAGCATCAGGCTCATCGTGAAAACTGAAACTCGGGCAGCATGACCACGGCCCAGAGACAATCAGCGACAGTCTGAACAGTTGGAGTGTCAGTGAGGATGGCTCTCGCGGCAGCCTGCTCGGCAGGCGATGGAGGCCGGGCAAGCGCGGCGGTAAACAGCCAGTTGCTGATGCCATCTGCCGTGGGTCCATGGTTGGCCAGAATGTACCCGCCACCTTTTGTAAACAACTCGAACAGGCCCTGCTCATTGGCTAGCTGGATGGCTTCAAGCGTGGTCAGGTCGGTTGGCCTGCTGGTCACCACCTGATCACGATTGGGTCGACCCAGGGCTGCCATCAGGGCGGTTGCTTTGACGAGGGCGGCTCGCACCATCGGCAGCGGGCCGCTGACTGTTGCGGAAAGCAATTTTTCGGTGAAGTCGGCCGCTGCTCGGGCCCAGATCTGCTGCGAGCGGGCCACCGCAGCCGGGGCCCAGTCGGTCGGCTGTTTATTACCGGGAAAGAGCGGCCGTCCGTCGTTCACAACCCTGAAGGTTGTTGCCGTCCATTCCCAGGAACCGTCTGTTGCTACAGTTGTTTCTGATCCGTCGGCCAGGGTGACTCGGAGCTCAAGCTGGAGTGCCGCCGGCCCACCAGCAGGAGCGTTGGCAGCTGAAACAAGAATGCTGTTGCCGCCCGGCCGCAGGTGCGAGGTAACCGATTGAACAACGGGGTGGATCCAGTCATCGCAGGTTGTCACCTCTTTGCCATTGAGAAAGACCTGGGCTTCGTTATCGGCGGTCACCACGAGACGGGAGTGGACAGCTGGGCCGGCGAGAGAGAACGACTTGCGAAAAGTCAGCCGTTCGCCTGGAGCTGACTGCGCGAGATCATTCGACCAGATCCACACCGCCTGTGGAGGGAGCGTGTGCTCAGGACGAGATGTGGCTGGATTCACTCGCAGCACATCACCGTCAGGCTGAACGGGGGCGGTGCCTGTCAGCTGCCAGAGGCAATCGAAGAATTGTTCGGCGGTTAGCCGCCGGGGAAGCGGGCCCCGAAAGACATAGTCACCAGCATTTGGGTCAGCAGCTGCCGGTGTCACGGCTCCGTAGGCCTCGGAACTGCAAATCGTCATGAGCACCTGCTTGATGTCCCAGTCATGTGCCACCAGTTCACCTGCCAACAGGTCGAGCAGATCTTCGCTCCAGGGGCGGGTGCGGAGGGCAGCGACTGGATGGACAATCCCCCGGCCGAGCAATCGGGCCCAGAGCCGATTGACCAAATTCCGGGACAGCCAGCCGTTTTCGGGTCGCGTCATCAAGGCGGCCAGTTGCTCCAGCCGCTGGCTGCGCGGAGCGGTGGCGTCAATCTGACCAAGATCAGAGAAGAGCCATCCGGGGGTTGCCATCTGGCCTGTCGCCTTCTCGCAGCGGTGCAGTTCCAGTGGTGTTTCAGCGGCAATGGCGGCAAGGTCGTAGGTCTCTTGCAGCGTCCACCGGTCAACAAACGAGTCGTGGCAGCTGGCACATTTGAGATTGATACCAAGGAATGTCTGGCCGACATTTTGCGCAAACTGAATGGGCACGGTTTGACTGGCATTAACCGTGCCCCGCCAGACGATGCCGTCAATAAAGCCACGTGATTCAGCAGTTGGTGCAATCAATTCCCGGACAAACTGGTCAAAGGGTTTGTTGTCGACGAGTGATTGGTGCAGCCAGCTGGTGATCTGCCGTCGACCACCGGTGATGAACCCGGTGCCGGTGTAATCATTGCGGAGCAGATCGTTCCAGAAGGAAAGCCAATGTTCGGCGTATTGGAGCCGCCGGTCGAAATCATCACCGAGCAGGTTCTGGACCAGCCGCTGCCGTTTGGCTGGGTCAGTGTCGGCCACAAAGGCTTCTACTGCCGTCGGCTCTGGGAGCAGGCCGATCAGATCGAGGTTCACTCGACGGATGAATGTGCGATCGTCACAACGGGCCGGCTGGGCGAGACCCTGCTCGTGATGATAGGCGTCGATGACCCGGTCTACAGGGTTGGTGCGGCCAGCAACAGCAGGTGGAAGTTCAATCGGCCGCAACGCCAGTGGTGGCTCCCAGCTGCTGCCTGCGAAGGCAAAGCCATCGTCCCATGGCGCACCAGCCTCGATCCAGCGGGTGAAGATGGCAACTGCCTCAGCTGGCAGCGGTTCACCATCGGCTGGCATGCGTTCATCGAGGTCGGTTGTCGTGATCCGGCGGAGGAACTCACTGCTGCGAGCCTGGCCAGGAACGAGACTGGCGATCCCAGAGTCGCCTCCGGCGACGGTGAGTTCGCGGGTGTTCATCGAGTAGCCACCCTGCCGGGCGTCACCGATGTGGCACTCGCCACAATGCTTGGTTAGCAGCGGCACGACTTCGTGGGCAAAGTCGATGGCTGACGCTGAACCGGCAGTGGCCACCGCCAGCAGCAGGGCCAGGCCTGCCTGCTTGCCGAGGTTACCGTTTGAAGCGTTCATCGCGTCGATTCCCCCGAGATAGCGAGTAGGCAAGAAGGTCGAGGACTTCAGCCTCATTCAGGGTGTCGAGCAGGCCGGCGGGCATCAGAGACTGCTTGGCAGCCATCATCTCCTCAATGTCATCTCGTTCGATCACCACGAACTTACTGGCATCTTCAGGGTCGGTCACGACGGTGATCTGGTCGTCGTCCTCGCTGATGATGCGACCGGTGTGAACCTTGCCACTGGCCGTCTGGATGACATGGGCCTGATACTGGTCACTGATCGCCTTGCTCGGCTCGACAATCGCTTCTACCAGATCCTTCAGTTTGAAGCGGCCTGCCGCCTGAGTCAGGTCAGGGCCAGTTGCCCCACCATCGCCACTAAAGCGATGGCAGACAACACACCGGGCGGCGGCAAAGGTCCGTTTCCCGTGTTCAAAGTTGCGGGTCTTTGGCTTGAGCCCTTCAACGGTAGCGGCCATGACCGTCTCGACCGTCCACTTTTGGCCTGGGCCCTCTGGCTTGGGTAACGGTGGAGGTGTGTACGGCTTGCGGGCCCCGAGTGTTTCGAGTGCCAGTTTCTCGGTATCGGAAAGCCCAGCGAGACTCTCTTCTTCGATCTTGAGCAGGAACTTGCGATAGCTATTGCCACCGGTCCAGTGTCGGGCTCGGTCGAGCCAATCGAAGTAACCCTTGCGATCGGCAAGCGTCCAAGCGTCTTTTTCGTTGACGGTCCGCAGCACATAGGCGTAGTGAATCTGGAGCAGGTCGGTGCGGTTATCGAGCGCCCCGGTCACGGCCCGACCGTAGCTCGCATTTCGCTTGGCCAGTTGGGCAAGATCAGCCTCGCTGTCGGCCAGGTTCGTTTGACCCGAAGAGGCATTTTCAGTGGAGAGCAGCCCGACCAGTTTCGAGACGATGCCAGGCGCCCGCACGGCAACTAGCAGACTGGAGAGAGCTCGGTTGAGTTCGAGGTCGTCCGTTGGAAAGAGAGGTGAAAACTTTTGAGCCAGTGCTGCCTTCACTGCCGCATTGGGCTCACCCAAGCGAATAAGGGTGAGTTCATAAGCTCGCACCAGGTCGAGCTGCTGGGCGGTATTGAGGCTGGCTGCGTCAAGACGATCTAGCGCAGCAAGGACAGCTGGCTGGGCGGCCGGCTCGGCCTGCCGGGCGACTGCGATGGCGCCGGTGATGAGACCGTCCGGAGTGGCCTGGGCCAACGCCTGATCCTGCCAGTTGGCAACAGGCTGATGTTCAAGGGCGATGCGGGCGGCGTAGCGAATAAACCGATCGGTATGACCAAGATTGGCAAGGGCCAGTTCAATGGCAGCAGCTGGGTCAGCCTGGGGTGCATGAAAGGCTTCTAAGTCCCGACGGATTTGTCTTTCGGCAGCCCCGGCCTGATTGCGGGCATCAACGGCTGCCGTCGATTCCTCGCCGACATAGCGGACTCGATAGAGCTCACTCTGGCCCCCACGACCACCCACCGCAAAGTAGATGGCCCCATCCTTGCCGATCGTCATGTCAGTGAGCGGGAGGGCGTTGCGTGAGACAAACTCCTCTTTTTCAGCCGTGTAGGTGGAGCCAGCAGGCGTCAGGTGAATGGCATACATCGTGCCGAAAGTCCAGTCACAGATGTAGAAGGCCTTTTGATACTTGGCAGGGAATTTGGTGCCATAGCCAAAGGCAGCCCCAACCGGTGAGCCAGGGCCAATGTCGACCGCTGCCGGCAGGCTGTCAGGAAAACCAGCTGGCCATTTGGCGGTGCCGCTTCGCCAGCCGAGTTCACTGCCACTGGTGGCATGGTTGACCCGGGTCGGTCGATACCAGGGCATGCCAAAGTCCCACTCCATGTCGGCGTCGTAGGCAAAGATTTCTCCGTCAGCGTTGAAACCAAAGTCGTAGGGATTGCGATAGCCCGCACTCCAGAGTTCCCACGCTTTGCCGTCTGGATCTGTGCTGACGATGTAGCCACCCGGGGCAAGCCTGCCGGTGGCATGGCCGTTGCCGTCCCACATCCGTGGGATGATCATGTCTTCATC
>RGBY01000198.1 GCA_009919445.1 Planctomycetia bacterium | reverse complement strand
GTGGGCTGGCCGGACTCGCCGCGGCGGCTGAGCTTCAGGCCTCCGGAATGAATGTCCACTTGGTGGAGGGCCGCCGTCGTTGTGGTGGACGGGCAGCCTCATTTGAAAGTGGCTCTGGTGGGCTGGTTGATGCCTGTCAGCATGTTGCGATGGGCTGCTGTACCAACTTTTTCGATCTCTGTCGGCAGGCGGGGCTGGCAGGCTCTTTGCGTCGAGACCGGACGCTCTGGTTTATTGGGCCAGATGGACGTCGGGCGGCCTGCACGCCGGCGGGCTGGCTTCCCGCACCGTTTCATCTGACCCCCCTGCTCTTTGGAATGCGGCACTTCAGCCTGCGGGAGAAGGTTGCGTTGGCGCGAGGCATGCTGCAGCTTGCAGCCGAGCCCTCCCCCGGCAGCCGGCCCAATGACGCTGAGCTGACGGCTGCCACTTGGCTTGCCGAGCGTCAACCAGAGCGAGTCGTTCAGCTTTTCTGGCAGCCCGTCATTGAGAGTGCGTTGGGGGAATCGATCGACTACGTCGGTGTGTCAGCAGTTCAGAAGGTGGTGGTGGATGGTTTTTTGGCCCATCCTCAGTCAGCCGATTTGCTTGTGCCGACGCTCCCCCTCGGCGACCTTTTTGGCGAGCATCTGGTTGCCTGGCTGCAGTCCAGTGGTGTCACGGTGACGACAGGCCAGCTTGTCACTGGTGTTGAGCGAGAACCTGCTGGTCTCGTGACGGGTGTTCGCCTCGGGGAGGAAGTTGTGCCTGCCGACCTGGTGGTTCTGGCGGTACCCTGGCGGGCAGCCGCGCGGCTTGTGCCTGACCTCTTGCCACCGGTTGATGACTCATTTGTAGGGTCACCAATAACGGCAGTTCATCTCTGGTATGACCGGCCGATTATCGATCTGCCTCACGCTGTCCTCGTGGGCCGGGTTTCGCAATGGGTTTTTCCCGGAGAGGCCTCCGCCACTGCCGGTGAACATCATTGTCAGGTCGTCATCAGTGCGTCGCGTGGTCTTTGTGACGGTGATCGAGAACGCCTGCTGGCAACCGTGGTGAAAGAACTTCGGGATGTCTTTCCAGCAGCTGCGGAGGCCCACCTGGTGCGGTCGCGGATTGTGACCGATCCGACAGCAGTGCTTTCGGTTCGACCTGGTATTGATCAGGTGCGGCCACGTGCAGAGACCACGGTTTCCAATCTGTTCCTGGCGGGTGATTGGGTGGCAACTGGTTGGCCTTCCACGATGGAGGGAGCCGTGCGCAGCGGCCGGCAGGCGGCTGCGGCAGCCTGCCAGCAGGCTGGCTTGAGGGCACCGGGCGTGGTGGCCGATCTGCCGAAGAATTGGCTTATTCGCCTGCTGACAGCAGCCTCGGCCAAACGTTGATGCAAAGCGGGGCCGCATCTACAGCAATTAGTGGGCGTGCTGCTGACGGCCGGCCGCGTCGGCCACTTTCATCAGGCCGTTGGCGAGTGTGCGTGAATGGAGAACGCCCTGTTCCCAGAGGTTCCAGAAATCGACGGCCACCGAGGGCCGCCGAGCCACTGCGGACAGAGCGGCACCAAGGCGGTGGAGTGCCGATTGTGGCTGGCTGAGCCGTTCCACCTCGGGCGGCAAACATTCAGTTGCCGTGTCAGAAATGACGCGGACAGTCAGGAAGGCCAACTGGTTTTCAGCGGCAACGGTGGCGACAGCGGCCGCTTCCATGTCGAGAAGATCGGCTGCGGTTGCCTGACGGACAGCAGCTTTCGCGGCTGGGCTACTGGCGATCTTGGCGACACTGACCAGGGTGAGGTTGTCGGGCGGAATCTGCTGCCAGAGTTGGCCGGTGATGGCGGTATCAACAGGCCAGCCAGGTCTCTCAGGCTGATCCTCATTGATGACACGAGCCGGAATGACCAGTTGCCCACGGGCGAGGGTCTGCGTGAGCCCGCCGGCGAAACCGACGGAGATCAAGCAGCGGGGCCGATGGCCGGCGGAGATCATTTGGGCTGCCTTCGTCGCGGCCGCACGGCCAACGCCACTGACCGCCCAGCAGACCCGCTGGTTGGCAAACTGCCCCTCGTGGATTGTCAGATCGGCGCCCCGGTAGGCCGAACGTTCAGTAGTCATGCCCTCAAAGGCATGTGCCTCAATCGGGAGGGCGAAGATGAGTCCTAGTTGGGGACGTTGGCTGGGAGTCTGTGCCATCGGTCGAGCATGCCTAGGGGCTTCGGTGAAAGGGAGACCCCGCCAGCACTGGCTGACGGGGGCCGCCAGGCGGCATGGCAGTTCGGAACCGCCAGAGTCTAACGACAGCGGCAGGATTTGCCTTCCCGAGAGGCTCACCAAAGCCCGACTCAGCCGAGCCACAGTGCCACTGCCCGCTCGCCTTGCAAGTCCGTGATCAGAATCGAACAAGGCTGAGGACGGCGGCGCAGTGGTTTATGTGAACGCGGGGGCAGTGTGAAAAAGAGATTCGCAAACGCGGTTGTCAGTTTCACAAAGCCATCGAGTTATCTCCTTGCGGGACCGGGAGCTTTTCATGCTGCTGAATCCACAGCATGGCATCATCGAACCGGTCAAAGCAGCGATCCTGCCCGACCTTTTCGAGAATTTTTAACTGTTGAAGCACCCGCCGTGTTGAGTCACGCAGCCCGGTAACCACAACAGTCGCCCCATTGTGATGGGCACGGTCAATGATGTCGTCCAGAAGGAACGCTCCAGACATATCGATCATTGGAACCTGCCCCAGACGGATTACGAGATAGTTGTAATTGTTCAGGCTGTTGGCGACGCGGTAGAGCGTGTCGGCGACGCCGAAGAAGAGCGGCCCTTGAAGGTTAAGTTTCAAAATTTTCTCTTTCAGCGTGTCGGGCATGGCATCGTCGCCAGGCCAATGGCGATTTGCATCTTTCACGCTGATCACCTGCTGTTCGTAGAGGCTCCCCAACTCATGGATGACACGTAGGAAGGCAATCGCAACTCCGACGCCCATGGCAACGAGTAAATCGACTGACACGGTCACAAGGAGTACCGTCCAAAAGCAGATGGCATCGTTGAATGGCATCCGGTGGAGGATTGGGAGAACCCGATAGTCGATGATATCGATGCCAATTTTGAGCAGGATGCCAGCGAGACAGGCAATTGGAATATGGCTGGCCAGTGGGGCCAGACCAAGCATCAACGCCAGAAGGACCACTCCATGAAAGACGCATGCGAGGCCGGTCCTCCCGCCGCACTTGACGTTCGCGACCGTTCGCATTGTCGCCGTGGCAGTTGTCACTCCGCCGACAAGGCCACACATCATATTGGCGATGCCCTGTCCGAAAATTTCACGGTCGCTGTTATGGCGTTCTCCGGTCATGTTGTCGGCGACAAGGCATGTCAGGAGCGAGTCAAAGACCGCGAGGCCAGCCAGAGCCGCAGCTGGACCGATCATCTGGTCGATCCGGCGAAAATCAGGCCAGTTGATAGCCGGCAGGCCCATCGGCATGTCGCCAATGAGGGCGATATCAAACTGGAAAAATGAGGCGATGCCGGTGCCGACTAAGAGCCCAATCAGAGGACCAGGGAGCCAGCGGATGGGGCTTAGTCGTGACCACAGCACGATGGCAGCAAATGTCGCAACTGAGACGACGACAGCCCGTGGATCTTCGTGGATGATGTCGTAGGGGATCTGACGAACGGCGTCCCAGACGGAACTGGGCGTGCTAAAACCGAGCATCGCGGGGATTTCCAGCAGGATGATAATGACGCCGATGCCGCACATGAATCCCGAGACAACGGAGTATGGCGTGTAGTAGATGAACCGGCCGACCTTGAGGAGAGCCAGGGCCACGCAGATGAGGCCACTGAGAAAGACCAGCGAAAAGATGAAGGTGGCATCTGCGGCCCCAGTTGCTGTTCGGGTGAGTTCTACAATGGCTGCCAGCTGGACCACCTTTGGGCCGGTCGGGCCACTGACGCCCGTGTTGGAACCACCGAATAGGCCAACAAAAATTCCGCCACAGATGGCGGCCCAGATGCCGGCTTCTGGGCCAAGGCCTGAGGCAACACCAAAGGCAAGAGCCAGCGGGAGGGCGATGACGGCTACGGTAAGACCGGCGAGCAGGTCGTTGCCGACGTTCGTGCCAAAAAGGCGGATGTTATGCCACGGGTTAAAGTCATCGAGGTAGCCTGTGATTGTCTGCGTAACACGCCGAGCAGAAGAGTTGATGTTCTTAGTATTGTTCGTGTTCATGAGGGAAGGAATCCGCTTGGATTGATTGGAGATTGAGCCGGGAGAGGCATCACAGGGACGCAACGCCACCTGTGGTGCCAGATGCATGGCGAGTGCAAGAGAAATCTTCCGCTGGGTGCGATATGGCACCTCAAGGCCTGCAGGCCTGAGCGGAGGCGAACTCAGGTTCGGGAGTTCGGAGGCGGCCGGGCAAAGTGCTGGCAGGTGAACAGTTCGGCTTCACTCGCCGCCAGTTTCAGGAGGCAGCACCCAGGGTGGAGCGAAAGGGCGATGCTCAGCGATGGAAGTGAGGTGCAGGAAAGGCTTTCGCCGTCGAGGGCCTCTTCCTGACTTTCTTCAAGTTCGAGGTCTTCGCATTCCTGAAGCAGGTCGATACCGAGTTCCCCGCGGTCAACCGATGCTGACGAAAAAATCGCGAAAAGCAGCGTTGCCGCTAGCAGTCGGAATTGCCACGGAGGAAGACGGAGAAAATGCCGCATAGCGGTAGGCTACCCGGCCGACCGGAGGAAGTCCAGATTTTGGCAAACCGGTAGGCAC
>RGBY01000197.1 GCA_009919445.1 Planctomycetia bacterium | reverse complement strand
TGGGGGCGATGAACCGGATGTCATAGACCTGCCACTCACCGGTGGGGCGGGCCGCATTAACCAGCGGCTTGGCAAACCGGTAGAGGCTGCCCTCGTCTTGAATGGTGAAGTTCTTCACGCCGAAAGAGTCGTAGATCTGCATTTCGTAGTGGCCATGAACATAAAGGCCGCTGTTGCCGTGAGCCTGTGTTGAGACCATGAACTCGGCGTGGATGTCGGCATCTTCAAACATCACGCTTGAGACGATGTGGTTGGCATGAGTCTTGGTGCGGGTGACGACGAGGCTGTCTTGGTCACTCACCCAGTCGATCGGTCCGCCTGCCATGGAGGTGAATTTTGGCTCGACACCTGGTCCGATAAGTACCACGGCACCATCTGGTGGCGGCACTGGCAGTGACGACTGATCAGGCGAGAACGCTTTCAGTTGGGCCTGGCCCCTGGCATCAGGCTCGATAGGCTCAGTCGCCCCGGCAGGCTCTTTTTTGAGCAGGTTCCGGTCGGCAAAGTCGGCAAACTGCGTCCAGTCATAGGGCAGCAGATCGTGTTTGCCATTGCGAATGTGATAGCCAATCGTTTCACCAATAGGGGTGTTGATCGGTGGCATGGTTTCAGTACCGAGACCGGTGAGGCCATAGAGTTTCCAGGCCCGGCCGGCGGCGACTGCTGCCAGGAACTCACCACGGGGATCGGCCCAGCGGTCTTCTTCGGCACTGGCCACGTAGAGCGGCCGTGGCGCGGCCATGGCAAGCAGGGCATGCTGATCGCAGGGCAGTTCAATTTCCCGGCCGGCGTAGTCGGCCAGCATCGGGCAGAACCAGTGGGGAAACCGCTTGGTGATCACGGTGACGGTTTCCCCGAAGTTGCGTCGTGAGAGGGCGGCACCGCCGCAGCCAGAGTCGTTCGAGACGACCATGGCAAACCGCTGGTCGCAGGCCCCGGCCCAGAGGGCCGTCTTGCCCAGCCGCGAGTGGCCCACCACGATCACCTTGCCGCTGTCGACTTCGGGCAGTGTTACCAACCAGTCGAGAATCCGTGACAGCCCCCAGGCCCAGGTGCCAATTGCTCCAGGTTCATCCTTGGGCAGTACGCCGCTGACTGGGCGGTCGAGGCTTGCCAGCACGCTCTGTGGCCGGCCGTCTGGCCGGTCAGGGAAGAAGTCGCCGCAGTAGGCGGTGGCCATGCCATAACCTCTGCCGACCATCGACGCGACGGGGAACCGCTTTTGACGAATGCCTCGTGAGGCGTCAGTGGCCCGGTTCTCGACAATGCCGGTGTCATCAGGAATCCAGCCGGTTGGCAGCCAGACGCCGGTGTCATCGGTTTCAGCCTGATTGCCCCGGAAGTTCAGTTTGAGGAAGACCGGTACCTTTTCGGTGGTCTTTGGCAGGTAGAGCAGCACGTTGGTGGTAGCAGCGTCAGCAGTTGTTCCCAGCCGCAGTTTGGCCTGCAGGCGAACCCCATGGGCGCCATCAAACTCGACCTCCGACCGCTCGACCGCACCCACCACCGACACCGGCACTGCCGGCAGCCTGCGGCCATACAGATACTTTTCGAGCATCTCGAACTGATGGGGCCGCGAGGTCTGTTCCCACTCTTGCCGGGAAGAGGCGGGCGCCTCATCTGGGCCGGCCAGCACATCAGGCAGGACGAATGCTCCAGCCAGTGATTCGTCATAGTTTGTCTGTGGAGCGGCAATGAGATCCGTCAAGGGCAGGAGGAGAACAAACGTGAGCCAGCAGGCCCGCGGCAAACCAGGCGGGCAAAGCACAGTGAGAGGCTTCGCAAAAAGGTGAGTGCGCATAGAGGGAAGCCCTTTCAGGATGACTCATCCACGGATGGGGCGAGGCTGGTGTTGGATCGAAAGGATGAGCAGGTGAGCAGCCCTCATGCCATCCGGCCGGCACGCCGCAGGTGCAGGCCGACGGCCAGGAAAGTCGCAGCACTCGAAAGCAGGTTAATGCCCACGAAGATGCCCAGCAGGATGCCGGCTTCGGCAGGGGCGCTCGTCAGCAAGATGCCGCCCAGGAGACCCGTGATTGCACCATCAAGCAACAGCCATCCCCAGGGAAAGCCGTCTCGGATGGTGAAGGCGGCAGCCAGTTTGGCGGCCGCCTCGAAGGTCAGGAGTAGGCCAAGAAAAATGACCAGTGCCTCCACGCCGGCCTCTGGTAGCGTCAGCATGCCGGTGCCAGCTAGTGTCGAGAGACCGCCACACAGGAGCATGATCCAAAACCCCCGCCAACTGTAGGTGCCAATCGCCATGGCCAGTTGCGAAATCCCCGCTGCCAAGAGGGTGACACCACAGAAAACAGCAATTACAGTTGCCGCCACCCACGGCGCGGCCAGAGCCAGCCCGCCAAGAACAGCAAAAATGCCACCGAGCACAAAGCACCAGATGGCGACACGGGTGAAAGGGTCGTCAGATTTGGCCATGCCGCAAGTCCTTCAGTCAGTAAGTGTCTGTGGGCGAGATGAGGAGAGTGCCAGAGGAAACGGGGCTCCCCGAAGATGCCACTCTCGAGGACGCCATTGTTGCCTGCCGGCGGCCTGAAGTGAACCATCCTGGTTTTGCTTGGGGGTGGTGAGAGTCATTTCCTTCTGGGCATTCGGGGAGTCGCCTGCCATAAATAGGCCTTTTGCACGTGAATCCGTTGCCGTTGTCGCCAGCCGGTGCTACCGTCGAGAACTATGGATGACGACCTGACCTCTGTTTCTGGACGCCCGCCAGTTCCCCCTCCCCATAGTGCCGAGGGTGCCGGCGAATCAGCCGCTACCGTTCTCTCGGGCGGTGACACGGCGCCACTGTCCCCCACCTCGGTCAACGAATTGGGAAGCCTCCTGGAAGGGAGGCGGCTGGGTGACTACCAACTCGATGAGTTTGTCGGTGGCGGCGGAATGGGGGCGGTGTTCAAGGCGCTCGATACCACGCTCAACCGTACGGTTGCAGTCAAAGTGTTGGCTGGTCATCAGGCAACCGACGAGGAGATGCTGCGGCGGTTTCGGAACGAGGCCCAGTCGGCTGCTCGGCTGAACCATGAAAATATCGGCCTGGTGCATGCGGTTGGTTCGAGTGACGGCTGGCACTACATCGTCTTTGAGTACATCAAAGGCACCAACTTGCGAGATATTGTTCGGCAGCGGGGGCCGCTGAGTGTGGCAGCTGCGGTTGATATCTCCTTGCAGATTGCTGCGGCCCTTGAGCATGCGGCCAGACGGAACGTCACCCACCGTGACATCAAGCCGTCCAACATCATCATCACACCCGCTGGTCGGGCAAAATTAGTCGATATGGGGTTGGCCCGCCTTCAGCATGTTGGTGGCGAGCAAGATCTCACCGTGAGCGGGATGACCCTGGGCACGTTTGACTACATCTCTCCCGAGCAGGCCCGCGATGCGCGAGCGGCTGACATCCGAAGCGATCTCTATTCGCTTGGCTGCACCATGTTCTTCATGTTGGTTGGCCGGGCGCCTTTTGCTGAAGGCACGATGGTGCAGAAACTGCTTCAGCATCAGCAGGAGCCACCTCCAGCCATTGAATCGCTCCGAACGGATGTGCCCCGCCGGCTGGCAGCGGTCATCCGACGGCTCATGGCTAAGCGGCCCGAAGACCGGTTCGAGCGGCCTGCCGCCCTTGAGGTGGAACTACTTGCCATCGCTGACGACGAGGGAATCGACCTTTCGGTGCCTCGCTCAGCCATTGAAATCGCTCCGGTTGTCAAGCGGCGACAAGCTGGCGTCGTCTGGCCCTGGGCCGTTGCGGTTGGTTGCCTTGGCGCGTTGGTGGCCTGGTTGGCGTTGCAGGAGACCAGCCAACTGCCAGTGCCGGAAGAAGGGAATGCAAGCGAGCGGCTGCCGGTGGTCTCTTCTCCTGAGGCTATGCAAGGCAAGCTCAAACGGGTCGTCCTGAGTCCTGAGGGAGCAGAGGAATATGGCGATCTGGCGACGGCTGTGGCAGCCGCCGCCGATGGTGATGTTATTGAGCTGGCGGCTGATCGTGAGCATGCGATAGGTCCACTCAGGCTCGTCGACAAATCATTGACTGTGCGGGCTGCCACCAGCCAACGACCACTGCTGCGTGTGGATGAGTTGCAGTTTCCACTAACCGAAGCTGATCAGGCGGTCTGGTCGGTTGTGGGTGGTCAGCTCGTGCTGGATGGTATTGATATTCGGATGACGAGCGACAGCGAGCCGTCGACGGGAAGCCGCTCCGTGTTCTGGCTAAGCAACGGGGCAGAGTTGACCTGTCGTGAGGTTGGGCTTGTCGTGGCCGCCAATGCTGCGACTGAGGGCCTGCGGAATAGGCCCATGGATCGAATCATTACGATTGCTCAAACGGAGCCCGGTGAGAGCCTGACAAAACAGCCGGACGAGCCTGCGTCTGGTGGTCCTGCGCAGCCACCGCGCAGCAGTGCAGTCTCTCTGGTGGAGATGACAGATGTCATGGTCAATGCAGATGCCACCTGCTGCTTCCTCACCGGCGGGAGTGAAGCAGAGCTCATTTGGCGACATGGTGGAGTCACGACCTCCAGTCGCTTTGTCGAAATGAGTGGGAACGCCTCTCGAGAACTTTCCGATACGCGACTGACTCTGGATCTGAGTGATGCGACGTTTGCCTGTGAACGGGGCTTTGCCCGGCTGACCGATACGCCGACACAGGTCCGAGTGCCCCAACTTGCGGTGTCGGCCCGACAGTGTCGGTTTCTCATCCCAGAGCCTGCGGCGCTCCTGGAGCAGGCTGGG
>RGBY01000196.1 GCA_009919445.1 Planctomycetia bacterium | reverse complement strand
GGCGAACCTTCACCACTTTTTCGGTGAACTCTCCGCCTGCACGGGACTCTTTTCCTGATGATGCGTTACTCGCCACGCTCTCTCTCCACAAAGTTTAGGGGGTTCAGAATTCCAGTCCCGCCTCGCGGGCAGCATCAGCGAGGGCTGCCACACGACCGTGATAACGACACGGGCCGCGATCAAAACAGACCTGCGACACACCCGCTGCCTTAGCTCGTTCAGCAACTGTCTTTCCAATGGCGGTTGCCGCATCTTTATTGCCACCGAACGAAACCGTCGTTTTCAGCTGTGGCTCAACCGTCGAGGCGGCCGCTAGCGTGCGTCCCGAGGTGTCGTCAATGATCTGAGCATAAATGTGCTTGTGACTGCGACGAACCGACAGCCGCGGCCGCTCGGGGGTTCCCCGAAGTGGCTTCCGAACACGTCGCTGCCGACGAATCCTCTGCCGCAGGTTTGACCTCGCTTGATCCATGACTTAACTCCTTGCTCAGCCTCAAGACTACGCCGAGGCCATTTTTATTCCTGTGTTGATAGGTCGATGTGGCTGACAGCGGTCATGCAAGATGAGCCGCGAGCCCGACCTTACTTTGTGACAGCCTTACCAGCCTTCCGCCGTACCTGTTCATTTTCATAACGAATGCCCTTGCCCTTGTAGGGCTCTGGCTTCCGCATCGACCGCACCTCAGCTGCAAATTGACCAACGAGTTGCTTATCGATGCCCTTAATAGTGACATGGGTCTGGTCAGGGCAGGTAACGGTAAGCCCCTGCGGCACGGGAACGTGCAACTCATTGGCGAAACCGACTCGCAACTGCAGCACATCCTTCTGCAGTGCTGCGAGGTAGCCCACGCCGACAATCTCGAGTTTCTTTTCGTACCCTTTCGTGACACCCTCGACCATATTATTGACTAAAGCCCGAGTGAGGCCGTGCACCGAGCGCGAAATTCGGTCATCGCCCTGCCTTGTCACCTTGACTGATGACGTCGGCTCATCGACCTCAACCGCAACAGCCGGGTGGTGCTGGTGCTCTAGTTTGCCCAACGGACCTTCGACTGTAACCAGACGGTTTTCGATTTTGACTTTGACGCCACTGGGGATTGCCACTGGTGCCTTGCCGATACGGGACATGGGGGAAACCTTTCTGCCTGACTCTCTGTATTGCTTGCTATGTCTTTCTGCCTCTGACAGCCGAAGATTGCCGTCCGCACGCTGCGAACGGCTACCCTCCTACCAGAGTTCACACAAGACCTCTCCACCCAACTTCCGCTGCCGAGCCTCACGGTCACTTACGACACCGCTGGAGGTCGACAGGATTGAAATACCCAATCCACCAAGAACTGGCTGGAGCCGTGCTGACCGGCTGTAGACCCGCCGTCCCGGAGAACTAATTCGCTTGATGTGCCGAATCAGGCGCTCACCATTGGGACCGTACTTCAACTCAAGTTGCAGCAGCGGTACCGGCGTGGCCTCAACCTCGTGAAAATCCCAGATAAAGCCCTCTTTCTTGAGGACTTCAGCCAGGCCGCGCTTCACTTTGGAAAAGGGCACGTCCACTGTGGGCCGTTCAACACGGACGGCATTCCGAATGCGGGTAAGCATGTCGGCAATGGGGTCGGTCATCATAAGATTTCGTTCCTACCAGCTGGCCTTGCGGACACCCGGAATGCAGCCCTGATCGGCTAGCTTCCGGAAACAGATGCGACACGTCCCGAACTTGCGATACACGGCTCGCGGCCTTCCGCAGAGCATGCACCTTCGAATCGTTCGGGTGGAAAACTTGGGCGGCCGCTTCGCGGCTGCGATTTTCGATTTGCTTGCCATGATTTCGTTCCGCCATCAGCCCTCGCTGATGGTGCAGGAAAAAAGCCGAACCGCTACGCCGCGGCTCCGCCCCCTCCCTCCTCGGTCTTCTTCATTGGAAGCCCCATCGCCCGGAGCAGAACGCGGGCATCGTCGTCCGTGCGGGCTGAGGTTACCAACGTGATGTTCATTCCCTGGGGACGGGAAAGTTTGTCGGGGTTAATTTCTGGAAACACCATCTGCTCAGAAAGCCCCAGGCTGTAATTCCCGCAGCCGTCAAAAGCAGTTGCCGACAGTCCGCGAAAGTCACGAACCCGAGGCAATGCCATCGACACCAGGCGGTCAAAGAACTCATACATCCGGCGGCCCCGCAGGGTCACCTTGCAGCCGATCGGCATGTTCTCACGGAGTTTAAAGCCAGCGACTGCCTTCCTCGACAGGGTCGCAATCGGCTTCTGGCCAGTGATCTGGCCGAGCGTGGCGATTGCTTCTTCGAGATACTTCTTTTCCGTGACCGCCGCACCGACGCCCATGTTGACGACAATCTTTTCCAGCCGGGGAATGGCATGAGGATTCGTCTTGGCGAGGTCTTTCGCCAGGGCCGGCCGCACGGTGCTGTGGTAGTACTCTTGCAGACGGGGAACCCCTGCCTCAGTTGCCTCGGCTGCTTTTTCCTGCTTTGCCATCTCTCTAACCTTGCTTCCTAACCTTGCTTCCTAACCTTGCTTCCTGACATTGTCTTGAATGAATCGCTGCGGGCCTGCTTTGCGGCAAGGCTAGCGATTCGCCTTGCTCCGACCGAGCTGGCCCTGCTCACCACCACACTTGCGACAGACTCTTGTTTTGCCACCATCGTCGGAAACCGCAACGCCCAGCCGGGACGCCTTGCCACAGGCCGAGCAGACCAGCAGCACGTTCGATGCGTCGATCGGCATTTCCTTGCTGAGCCGACCACCTTGCGGGTTCTTCTGGCTTCGCTTGATGTGTCGATAGACCCGATTCACACCCTCGACAACAAGCTTGCCATGAGCGGGGTCAACTGAAAGCACACGTGCTCTCGTGCCACGGGAATTGCCGGTGCGGACTTCGACGGTATCACCTGTTCGAATCAACATCAGACCACCTCACTCGCCAGACTGACGATCTTCATGAAATTCCGGTCTCGTAGTTCTCGGGCCACGGCCCCAAAAATACGCGTTCCCTTTGGGTTCTTATCGTTGTCAACGATCACGCAAGCATTGGAATCAAACCGGACATAACTTCCATCCGCTCTGCGGGTCGGGCTCTTGCATCGCACAATCACGGCCTTGACGACAGCTTTTTTCTTGACGTCACTTCCGGGGATCACGCTTTTGACGCTACAGACGATGACATCGCCCAGCCCCGCTGTACGCTTCTTGCTTCCACCCAGCACCTTGAAGCACATCACTTCTTTGGCACCGGTGTTATCCGCGACGGTCAGTCGCGACTGCATCTGAATCATCGATCGGTCCCTTCCTGATCATTTTCGCTGCTGCTCGCCGCGGCGGCCTGGCCGGTGGCCGAGGCTTCTTCGTCACGGGCAGAGGCCTCTCGCAACTGAGTCGCCCGCGCACCTGATCGCAGGGCAGCAAGGTCAACGGCAGTGCTCTTGGCAACGACTCGCACCAACTCCCACCGCTTCGTGCGGCTCCGCGGCGGGCACTCAATAATCTCAACGAGGTCACCCGGGGCCGACTCCTCGTTCTCATCATGAACATGGCAGACGGTACGGCTCCGCATGATTCGACCATACTTCGGGTGACGCACCACACGCGGAATCTCCACGCGGCGGGTCTTGCTCGCCGCGGCACTGGTGACGGTGCCTGTTTCCACTCTTTTCGGCATAGGGTCTTCGTCCTGACTGGTTGTCTACTGGCTTGGGATGTGTCTGGTGTATGAGGTTGGGCTTGACGTTATCGGGCTGGCTTATGCCTTCGATTCAGCAACGGGGGAAGCGGCCTGGCCTGGAACCGCTGGCTCTGCTTCAGCTGAACCACCATTCGCACGACTGCGTTCACCGAGAATTGTTTGGCAACGGGCAATCAGCCGTCTCTGCTTTCTCATCTCCGAAGGTGCCGCTAATTTCTCGGTCTGAGCCTGAATGCGGAGCCGAAACAGCGACTCAGCCGCATCCTTCCAGACGAGCCGAATCTGCTCGTCACTCATTTCCCGTAATTCTGTTGCCTTGGTCATCGTCGCTCAGCCTGTGCTGGGTGTTCTGTTTTGCGACCAGACCCCTCCGCCGGATTGCCGGAGAGATCGGTTCACTGCAGTCCACTTTTCTTAAGTTGTTCGAATTTCGCTTTGTTCTATTTGTCTGTCAGGTCTCAGCCGGGTTTCTGTCGGGCTTTTTCTCGCGAACGACCGTTCAGCCGGTCGTCCTCCTCTGCCTACTCAATCTTTTTGCTACATCGTTCGCTTCTTCACCATCCGCACCCGCACCGGCATCTTGTGAGCCAGCCGAGCAAAGCAAACCTTCGCTACGTCTTCGGTCACACCGCCAATTTCAAAGAGGACAGTCCCGGGACGGATTACTGCCGCCCAGAAGTCTGGCTCACCCTTCCCCTTCCCCATACGGGTTTCAAGCGGAATTGACGTGATCGACTTTTGCGGGAAGACGCGGATGTAAAGCCGCCCACCACCACGCAGATACTGCTGCGCAGCAATTCGGCCGGCTTCGATCGTGGCGGCTGGAAGCCACCCCGGCTGCTCGGCCTGAAGCCCGAACTCACCGAAGATGACCCGATTGCCACGAGTCGCCTCACCTTTTATACGACCTCTTTGGCTTTTTCGGTGCTTGACCCTCTTGGGCATCAGCGGCATCGCCGTTCTCCTCGTACATTCCCTGGTTCACCCACACCTGAACACCAATGTGTCCCTGTGCGGTGGGCGCTTCACAGAACCCATAATCAATTTTGGC
>RGBY01000195.1 GCA_009919445.1 Planctomycetia bacterium | reverse complement strand
TTCCGGTAGGCGAGCAAATGCCCCGGTCCCTGCCGGGGGTGTTCAATCCGTGGTGGCAATCGCGGCTGGCTACTCGATAATTCCTGCCAGTGGTCCGCCGCGGCGGCACAGGTCGTCAATGCGTGCGGTGACGGCTGGGTCTTCTTCAACTGGCGGAGCATGATGTGGTTTCAGCCTGGCATCAATGACCAGCGGGCCGGTGCAGCCCCAGTGCTTGTTGTGAATGGTTTCCCCAACACCGTGAACGTCGGCCGCTGGGTTGGAACGGGTGAAAGTCGTCCAGAGCAGATTTTCTAGCGACGCCGCTACAAAATCGCTGTTGTCAACAATGATCAGTAGCGGCCATTGGGCAAGGGGATGGTCGGCGCCGATGGCTGCCGTGAGACGCTTGACATCAGCTGCCCAGACAGCGTCCTTGCTCGCCTGCCAGATGGCCGCCTCGTCAGGAGCCGCAAGGCTCGGCCGCGGCTGAATCGGTGGGCCGTTGATTGCCAGCACGCCGGGGAAGCAGACTCGCGGGGCGGAGAAGCCAGTTGGTAGTGGAACCTCGCTTGGTTGTTCCGTCGGGAGCCGACGAACCGCGGGGCCACGGGCCGCCACCACCAGCTTCGAGCCGCTGTTAAAGCCGCTGCCCGAGTAGTCGAGGGTGTCGATGGTTGTTTCGGTGTGAAAGTGGCAGTCTCGCCGCCAATCAACCCGCTCAAGCAGGTGTCGCAGGAAAGCAGGAACGTCATGGGCATCCAGCCCCGGGGCATCCTGCCCGTTGACAATGAACAGGTATTTCGCCAGCGAAAGCTGGCCCTGGCCGAGAATGGCCGAGGCTTGGGTGAGTAGCTCGGCGGGCCGGTCAGATGATCGCCAAGGCAGGTACCGCTCACTGCCAACTGCCAGCAGCAGCGGATGGACGCCGGCGGCATCGACCGCATGCACGCTGGTGATGCCCGGCAGAACCGTCGGGATGACCGGCCCGGTTAATTCGTGAACCAGCCAGCCAAACAGCGTGTCTTCCTGCGGGGGACGACCAACCACAGTTACCGGCCAGATCGCTCCCTCCCGCTGCCAGACATGATCGACCCGCAGCACGGGGAAGTCATGTTGGCGAGCGTAGTAGCCGAGATGATCGCCGAACGGGCCTTCGGGCTTGGTGGTGTCAGGCTGAATGGTTCCCTCGATGACGACATCGGCGGCGGCATAGATTGCCGGGCGATTTTTTCGTCGGACCATCGGGATGCGATGGCCAGCGAGCGCCCCCGCGAAGGTGAGTTCAGAGAGCCCTTCCGGCAGTGGCATCATGGCGGCAACGGCCAGGGCTGGTGTGCCACCAACAAAGATGGCGACTTTTAACGGCTCGCCCTTGGCAATGGCAGCAGCATGGTGAACGCCAATCCCCCGATGGATCTGATAGTGAAGGCCGACCTCATGGTCAGGTTCGTAGGCGTTTCCACGGAGTTGCACCCGGTACATGCCGAGATTGGAGTGCTTGAGTGAGGGGCGGTCAGGGTCTTCGGTGTAGACCGCAGGAAGGGTGATGAACGGCCCCCCATCACCTGGCCAGCCAGTGACCCCTGGAAGGCTGGAGAGTGGAACATCACGGTGCATCACCGCCCCGCTCCTGACCGACCGCGGGAGCATGGTGAGGGCATCGACGGGGCTGCGCCAGTATCGCCATGGCTTTTGGAGGGCGGCGGCCGGGTCGATCTTCAGTTCGACCAGGCGACGGACCCGCTCGAGCGTGTCGCTGAAAATTCGCTCGACACGCCGCTGCGTACCATAGAGGTTGATTAGTACCGGCAGCGACGTTCCCTGGACGTTGGTAAACAGCAGGGCAGGGCCGTCCGACCGGAAGAGTCGCCGCTGAATCTCGGCTATTTCGAGGTGTGGATCGACAGGGTGATCAAGCTCAACAAGCTGGCCTTCACGCTGAAGCGTCTCTACACAGTGTCGGAGCGTTTGAAATCCCATGGATGCCTCTTGCCCTATGGTAGCGGCGATAGCCTTTCTGGTCGGATAAAATTCATGCTGAGCCAGCAGCAGGGGCTGCCGGCAGAGAGAAAACCCTCACGGATTGGGTGGGCGAAGGATGGCAGACTTGTTCAGTGCGACGCGGGCGGCCAACCTTGAGCGGGCAGCACCGCTGGCTGCCCGCATGCGTCCCCGGCGGCTGGCTGACTATGTGGGGCAGCAGGAAATCATCGGTCCCGGCAAGTTGCTGCGGCGGCTAATCGAAGCGGATCGCCTCGGGTCAGTTGTGCTCTATGGCCCACCTGGTGTCGGCAAGACAACCCTGGCTGAAATCATCGCCACTGAAACCCGCCGCCGATTCGTCGAATTGTCAGCCACGGCTTCTGGCGTCAAGGAACTCCGGGAGGTGATCGAGGCCGCCCGTCGGCGGCTGGAAGATGATGCCGGCAGAACCTGTCTGTTCGTTGATGAGATTCATCGTTTCAACAAGGCGCAGCAGGATGTCCTGCTTCCTGATGTCGAAAGTGGCGTACTGGCCTTGATTGGAGCAACCACCCAGAATCCATTCTTTGCCCTGACGCCAGCACTCATCAGCCGCAGCCGAATCTTTGAGCTTGAGGCATTACAGCCGGCTGACATCGCTGAGATCATCACCCGCGCCCTGGCCGACACGGCTCATGGGTTTGGTGGCCAGCAGATTGACCTCGACCCTGAGGCCCTCGACTTTCTTGTCGAGACAGCTGATGGTGATGCCCGCCGGGCTCTTGGTGGGTTGGAGGTGGGTGTCCTGTCTTCAACCGAGCGACCACTGCGGTTCACGCTTGAGCTGGCGCGGGAGAGCGTTCAGCGAAAGGCGGTGATCTACGATTCCGGTGACACCCATTACGACTGTGCCAGCGCCCTGATTAAAAGTATCCGGGGCAGTGATGCCGACGCCGGACTCTACTGGCTCGCCCGTATGCTGGAGGGAGGGGAAGACGTGCGATTCCTGGCACGGCGGCTGGTGATTCTGGCCAGCGAGGATATTGGCAATGCCGACCCGAGATCGCTGCTGATTGCCGTTGCTGCAATGCAGGCCACCGAGTTTGTTGGCCTGCCGGAATGCCAACTGGCCCTCGCTCAGGCAGTGACCTACCTGAGCCTCGCCCCTAAGAGTAATGCCTGTACGAGTGCCATTGCGGCAGCGCGGCATGATGTCCGAGAGAAGGCGATCCTACCGGTCCCTCGGCACCTTCAAGACAAACACTACGCCGGGGCCAAAAGGCTTGGTCACGGGCAGGGTTATGCCTATGCCCACGACGCACCCGATGCGATTGCCAAGCAAGACTACCTGGGAGTTGAGCGGACCTACTACGAGCCTACCAGCCGCGGGCTGGAGCGTGATCTCGGAGAGCGACTAGCCGAAATCAGGCGGCGGCTGAAGGAGGCTCATGTCCCGCCGAAGGAGCCGCCAGCGAGTGGAGCTCACTGACGAGATCGTGCTGGAGAATCGTTTCGAGCTGGGCAAGGCTGCGGGCGACCAGTGCTCCATCGACAACGCGATGGTCGGCAATCAGGGTGACAAGGCATCTGCCATCAGGCTCCAGTGGCTGATACGAGAGGCTGGTGGTGCAAAGCGTGGGGTGAAATCGGTTGCTGCCGCCGAGGCCGGCCAGTGTTGACAGGCTGTAGGTGCCGAGTCGTGCTGCCCGCTTCGTTGACCGGGAACGATGGTTCCATCGCAGGACGAGGCGACGAAGCCAGCCGGGTAGCATTTCAAGTTCCAGCTGGCGTTTGAACATGTCCTCGATGGGCTTGTGTCCGCAGTCATCAATGAACTGCTGAATTGCCAGTAGCGGCAGTTCCTCTGGGCGATCAAGCCTGCCCCAGCAGAGCCGCTCGCTGCCATCCTCGCTGCGATTGACTGCAACGGTGGCGACGTTCTGGTTCGTTGTCGCCAGCCGTGGACGCAGGCCGGGAAGAAACCAGCTGCGCAGGGCTGGGGTCTGTCGGACGACTTTCCCGTAGGCCTTGAGGAAAATGGCGGCCCAGCCAATGCGGTAGCTACAGCTGGAGCGGGCTGCTGCCAGGTCAGCTAAATGGCACCAGCGGTCAACCGGAAACAGGGGAATGCCACGAGCAAGCAAGGCCACGTCAGCAACGCAGCCTCGGTGGCCGTCACAGCGAACGATGGAAACAGCAGGCCGTGGCACAAGCAGATCCGTGGGGAGGAGGGGGCGGAGACAACGGAGAGACGGGCTGGGGGGGAGAGGGCCTGAGGGGCAAGGAACAAGGGCCACCAGCCCCGATTGAACCGACTGTGGCGATTCGAGGAAATGCCAGTTTGGGCTCAGGGCTGATTTTGCCCGAACAAGGGCAGGGTCGGCTGTTTTCACCGAAATGTTTGCTAGACTTCTGGCGACTACGGTGGCTGTAGCTCAGCTGGTTAGAGCGTCGGTTTGTGGTACCGAAGGTCGCGGGTTCGAGCCCCGTCAGCCACCCTTTTTCTGCCCGGCGAGGGAGTCCGATGAGTCAGCCAATTTATCGACCCTGGTTTGATGCTGCGACCGATTCACCGTTATTGGGTGAATACGCCCGGAAACTCGACTCGTTCCACGAAGCCATCGCCGACCGGCGGATTGACCGAGCCGAACTTGAGGCTCAGGAAAAACTTGTCGTTGAACTGATGAAGGAAGTTGAGCCACTGCTGGCTCCTGACGTCTATGAAAAGGTGACCCGCCTCCTCTGCGAGGTGACCTCCTACGACATGATGACGGCCTTCCATCTGGCCTCGAAAAGC
>RGBY01000194.1 GCA_009919445.1 Planctomycetia bacterium | reverse complement strand
ATCTTTGGTCTTGGGTAGATCGCCGAGGTTATCAAACGGATAGCATTCACGAGGACCGATATGTTTTTTTCCAAGGAGTCCCACCTGATAGCCGAGTGGCCGTAGGAAGTGCGGCAGACTTCTTGTGCCAGCCACGGAGTGTGCATGGTTGGGCATGGCTCGGGTTCGCCATGCGGAACGGCCACTGAAAAACTCCTGCCGAAATGGGGCACACATGGCGACGTTGGCATAGACGTTGTCGAGCCGCATGCCATCAGCTGCCAGCTGGTCCAGGTGCGGCGTCAGGGCCTGTCCACCCCAGGGCCCGAGTGATGAGCGGTTGATGTCATCACCGAGCAGAATCAGGATGTTGGGTTGGTCTTCAGCCTGAACCACCGCTGGCAAAAGGACCAGTAGCAGCACGAAGACACCCCTCCACCACTCCCTGGTCTGGCTCCTTCCTAACATGATCTTCCCCGATTTCTTTTTTTTGCTGCGTTACGGTTGAGAACGTCGTTGCTTCGACAGAGCAACTTCTAAGACTAGCCTTTTTGTCTGGCACAGGCACGTTGAATGATTTCCGGGGAGAAGCCGACCATCTTCATGGTTTCCGCCTGCTGTTTCCGACTCGGAAAAGCCTACCTTCGCGTCGGCGTTTCTCTGGAGTGACCCCATTCTTTCATGGTTTTTTTGATGCTTTTTCTGAGGATTCTTTCTTGTAAGATCCTCCGCCCACCTGACATTCCTTTTAGTCATGTCCGCATGACGCCCGCCTGCCGGCAGCATCCCATCCCACCTCGCTGCTGGCGTCATCCTCCTGCCGATTCAACTCCCGCCGATTCAACTTTAGAGCAACACCACCGATGCGCGGATCTGACTTTCCCTTTTGTATCACCCGGCTCCTGCTGGCTGGTGTTCTGGTCATATGGCAACTCACTGGTGCTGTGACCATTCCACACGCCCTGGCCACAGAACCCGCTGCCCCCAGTCAACGTGACTATTCCTTTGGATCGTGGCGGCACGGCTGGCGAAATCCTCCCGGCAACAAAACCCCCGAGGTCCTCTGCCTGGAAACGGGTCACTATGGTCTTTTGCTTAATACCAGCGACATCCGTCACCCACGGTTCGGCCTGCTGGCCGATCAGGCAGACTACGTCGAAGCTCTTCAAGCAGGCCTGAAGCGAGTTGGAGATCTGCCCCAGGCTGAACTGGCTGTTGATCTGACTGTGGACGGCCAGGTCTACCATGCCGTTAGCAGCCCCCGACAATCGACTCGGCTCTGGGAATCAGGCCGCCTCTGTCAGCACTATGAACTCCTGAACCTCACTTTTCAGGATGAGGCTGGCAGAACGCTCCCGGCCTTTGGCAGCCTCGACATCACAGCCTGGCCAGAGAGCATCACTTTCAATGCAGCCTGTACACCCGACTCGGCAACCATCGATGGGCCCAGCCAAGGTGTCGTTGGCAACAGCCACTGCATCGCCAAAAAGCCGCTCGATATTCAACACGACCCAAAACTAGAGCCTGACCATCTTTCGGTCGAATGCTGGGTCAACCTTCCTGCCGCACTCGACATCGAACCAACCTTTCGGGGCTGGCTCCTCTGCAAAAACGGCCGCGAGGGAACCCGTGGCAACTACGGGTTTCGCTTTGATAATGGTCGAATAGCAGCCGTCCTCAACAATGCGGGTGGCTGGCAGAACGTGCCGACCATCAACGAACGCCAGCCGCTCACTCGCGAACAGTGGCATCATCTGGCCCTGACCTTTGACGGCAAGACGATGCGGTTTTTTGTGGATGGCAAAGAGCAAGGGCAGCAGCAGATTGCAACAGCCCGTCGGCCGGGCAAAGGCGTGCTGAGGATTGGTCAGGCCGCTGACGGCAGTGACAGCCTGGTCCGTGGTCGCTACGACCAGATTCGCATCTGGAATCGGGCCCTGACGGCTGCCGAGCTCGCAGCTCATGCCGCCCGGCCTCAGGACCTGCCTCAGCGTGAAGGCCTGGTTTACGAGAACAATTTTGATGAAGGCACGCCCACCCCCTTGCCCAGGTGGAACGATGCAAGCCTCAGTCTGCGGTTCAGCGGTGGAGACCGCAGCTGGCAGCAAGACCATAAGGTTGCGGGTGAATGGAACCCGGGTACCTGGCAGCGGGTCTGTCTGTCTTGTGATCTGCCTGAAACCAAACCTGCCCACCGGCCGCTGCAGGCAAGGCTCACCACACCTGATGACCAGACTTTTCCGTTTGCCTACGACCCAGCTTTCAACGCCCTCGTGGCCCGGGTAGAGGGGCTGAAGCGGCCGCGCACCTTCACAAACAGCGACTATGACGAGTTTGATCTCGTCATCGCCTGCGACGACAACTCAACCCAGCCCGTGCCACTCCTGATTGATTTTCGTGGGCCGGCCAGAATCACCGGGCTTGTCCCTCTTCTTTGTGATGCCGATGGTGCTCCGACTGGCATTCCGGTGCAGACCAGCAAAAACTGGCATCACGGCAGTTATCTGCGGGCCTCGACGCTGGTTCCCGTGACGAAGGGCGACAATCGGTATCGGCTACGGATTGTCTATGGGTATTACGGCTCGCTCCCGTCAGCGAGTCATGCCCAGCTCTCGCTGATCGGCTGGGGCCGCAACCAGCGGTGGGATCAACTAGCCCTCATGTGCGGCGGGGAGATGATCACCTTTGACGTCGACATGAGCGCGACCGATGTGGCGGTCTGTGATGTCCGCCTACCCTTTGGCCGGAACGGCAAGGATGGAGCCCCTTGGGGCTGGACCGATGCTGGCTGGGGTGGTGACTGGCTCGGTGTGTCTGATGCAGCCGGCCAGAAACTAACATTCACCGGAATGAAGGCGGCCACCGTTGCCCACGGCCCGTGTCTGACCAATGCACTCTACCACGGCAGTTATGGCACCGATCGCAGCGTTGCGCTCGATGCTCATGTGCAGGTGCCGCGCACAGATGATTACGGCCGGACATTCCAAAAACTGAAATACGTATTCACTCAAAATATCTCAGCAGCCGACAGTTATTTTCTCCGGCGTCATGCCCGTGCCTTTGACGGCAGCATTGCCTACGGCAATGCCGATGGCCTCCTGGCGCAACGTTCGGTGGCAAGGATTTTCCGGAGCCGTTTGTGCAGGCCCGTGTCACCAAGGTTGAGGATGGTGAGGCAATGCTGGAAACCTGGGTGGTGCCACCGCCAGAGGTCACAGCATTTCAGCCCGGCGACCGGCTGGCACTCGATACCGAATGGGTCCATCTACATCGAAACGCTGATGACTACTGCGGCACCAACGCTGCCTATCGGCAGCATCTTGAGGCACACCCCCAGTCATGGCAGACGACTTGGCGAGAGGTACGCGAGAATAGCCCTGTCATCCGGGTTGAGGGAGGCAGCCTGAAGGAACGCCTCCCGGCTGTCATTCAGGTCCAGCAGCCAACCGTCACCATGCACGTCACCGGTGGAGTGGGTTTCCTGCCTGTTCGCTTTGAAGGCCTGAAGTCCTCGACCGGCTTTACGCTCGCGGAGCGGATGAATGGGGCAGACAAACCGCTGGATCAGGCTGTTCACGGCCAGGACTTTTGGCAGACCGACTACGATGCCAAAAAAGGAACCTATTCGATCTCCTTCAACCTGCCGGTTGATGGCAAGAAAACCTCGACCTGGGTTCTGAACCAGCCGGCCAAGTGAGGCCTGGCCTATGGTGGCAAGACCGTGCCCTATGAGGACGCCGACTGCGGTCCGCACGGCTGGCTTCGCCACAGAACCCCTCAGCAAGCCGGGGGATCGGCCGGTGTTTATCCCCGGGCTTGCGCCCGGGGTTTCCTTTCAGGGCGTTCATGAATCGTCAGTGCGAGCCTAGCCCGCACTGCAGACCCTTTCGCAAATGCACTCGTTCTTGGCCCCTTCCCCCACTGCTACTCGCCGGGCAGCGGAAAAATCGCCATACTAGCGTGCTCGTTTCTTCCGGAAGGCATTGGGGCCTTTCGGCTCCGCTTGTGAGGAACTCTGATGAATCATCGGCTGCACTTCCTGACCACTCGCTGTCTGTTGCTGCTCAGCATTGGAAATTTTATTACCTCAACGGAGGCTGCTGACTGGCCAACCTTTCGCGGTGCTGACCGTACCGGGATTGCCCCTGACTCAAACCTTCTCAACCGCTGGCCTGACGGCGGGCCAAAGCTGCTCTGGACGGCCACTGGTGCCGGTCGAGGCTATGCCGGGGTTGCGATTGTTGGCGACAAAATCTTCACCCTCGGTGATGGCCTTTCAGAGGCTCCGGATGCCGATGAGTATCTGTCCTGCTTTGACCGTAAGACTGGGAAACGACTGTGGATCACCAAAACTGGTGAGCCCTGGAACAACGGGCAGCCCAACTGGCAGAGTTCCCGTAGCACACCGACTGTGGCTGACGGCATTGTCTACGTGATCACACCTCATGGCCGCCTTGTCGGCTGCGTTGCAGAAACAGGCGAATTCGGTCAGGCGATCGACCTGAAGGCTGCCTTTGGTGGAAACAAGGGTGACTCATGGGGCTACAGCGAGTCGGTCCTCATCGATGGCGACCGGCTGGTCTGCACGCCTGGTGGTGAGCAGGCAACCATGGTCGCCCTCGATCGCAAAACGGGGGCGGTCCTTTGGAAATGCGGCGTGCCTGGTGACCGTGGTGCCGGCCATGCTTCTATTGTCATCAGTGAGGTAGGTGGCCGCCGGATTTACGTGCAGACCACCGCCGGCGGTGGCTTCGGCGTTGATGCTGAAACCGGTGAACTTCTCTGGACCTATCCCTTTGAGCGAACCACTGCCGTTATTCCTACACCAATTATTCGCGACGACCTGGTCT
>RGBY01000193.1 GCA_009919445.1 Planctomycetia bacterium | reverse complement strand
CCAAGACGCAGCGGGATTCGGCCCGGGCCATTGGCCTGACCCGCTGGCAGTCCTTTCGGCTGGTGATCCTGCCGCAGGCCATTCGCCTGGTGCTGCCTGCCGTGGCAGGCCAGCTGGTTTCTCTTATCAAAGATTCATCATTGTTGTCAGTCATTGCCATTTCGGAACTGACGCTCAATGCTCAGGAAGTCAATTCGTTTACCTACTCAACCCTCGAGAGTTACCTGCCGTTGGCGGTCGGCTACTTATTGCTGACGCTACCCCTGTCGGCAGCCTCTCGCCGGCTTGAGACGGCCTTCCGGTACGAACGCTAAGATGCAGCCGGCAGACTGGCCGCTTGACCATGCAACTCACCATTCACCATCTGACGCAGCAGTTCGGTAAAGTCCGCGTCCTCGATAATCTGTCTCTGGAAACGGGCTCAGTCGGATCGTTGGTTTTGGTCGGCCCCTCGGGTGGCGGGAAGTCGACCCTGCTGAGAATCCTTGCGGGGCTTGATGTTCCGACGTCTGGCACGATTGAAATCGACAACGCCGGGCTGCCTCGGGATGAAAATGGGCTGCGAGCCTACCGCCGCACGGTCGGCACGGTCTTTCAGTCGTACAACCTCTTCCCGCATCTTTCCGCCCGCGAGAACCTGATCCTGCCACTGGTTCATGTTCATGGTCTGACACGCGAGGCCGCGCTCGAACAGATCAGAGAACCGCTCGAGCGGTTTCAGTTGGCGGCCCACGCAGACAAACGGCCTGCGGAACTCTCTGGCGGTCAAAACCAGCGAATTGCCATTCTGCGGGCCATGGTTGTCCGGCCAACGCGGCTCTTTCTCGACGAGCCAACCTCGGCCCTTGACCCCGAAATGACTGCTGAGGTGCTCGACATGATCGAAGCTCTCAAAGGAACCGGTACCGACTTTGTGCTCGTGACTCATGCCATGACAGATCCTTTTGGGGGCCCTGGCTGCCGATAGCATCGCCATGCCGGTCCACTGGTACTACAACCAGGCCGCCATCGAGAACGACTTTGGCCTCATCGATCAATACCATGCCCCCAAACGCGAGCACCCCGACAGCATCCTCTGGCGGTCGGAATATCAGCCACTCAACGAAAAGGGGGACATCCTCCGCGACCAGGCGCAGTACTGGGGACAGCGTGGCGTGCACTACCACCAATTCCTGGAAGCAGGCGAGAACACACTCAATGCCCAGTTAGCCCTGGAACTATTCACGATGGTCAGACGAACTGGCCACTATGATCCAGAGCGTTGGCTCGACTTCTACGTTGACTTCATGCTGACCCCGGGCCGCCATCGGGACACCTATGTTGAGGAATACCACCGGCACTTTTTTGCGAACTATGCCTCAGGGCGGAAACCGATTAACTGTGGTGTGCGCGACATTCATATTGGTGGACTGGTGCCCGTGCCGGCACTCGTGGCAGCCTTGGGGCCACGACACCCAGACATCCGCGAAATCGTGCAGACCCATGTGGCTCTGACCCACAAAGACACCGAAGTCCTTCAAGCGGCTGACGCTGTTGTGCAGATTCTGGCCTCGGTCAGCCGTGGCGAGCCACTCCGTGAGGCTATTCTCGATCGGGCATCGCCTTGGATTTCCCGTGCCAAAATCAAAAAGTGGGAGACTGCCCCGGACCGCGTTGTGATCGGGGGCATCCTTTCGTCTGCCTGCTACATTCCCGACGCATTTCCAGCGGCCCTCTTTCTGGCGTACCGTCATGCCGGCCGGCCAGCCGATGGCATCTGCTCGAACGCCCAGTGTGGTGGCGACTCATGCCACCGGGGAGCCGTGCTGGGAGCCTTGCTGGCCACCACCGGGCCTCTCCCCGAAACATTTATCCGCGGGCTTTCCGCCGCCAAGCACGTAAACGACGACTGATCATTTCCCTTTTCAGAAATGCCCTGCCATGCCCTCCTCTTCAGCTCAGACTCCTGGCGCCGCGCTCTACGAAACAAGTGGCCTGATTGACCAATATCTTGAATTTCACTTTGGCCCAGAAGCCCTGGGGGTGCGGAATTTCCCAGTCGCCTGCATCGAAGCCATCACCGCCAGCATCTCCCCTGGACGACGAGATCGCTGCCTCGACCTTGGCTGTGCCGTTGGCCGCTCATCTTTTGAACTAGCCCGACACTTCGAACATGTCGATGCCGTTGATTACTCCGCCGGTTTCATTGCCGCCGCTCAGGCAGTTCAGCAGCAGGGAAGCCTGACCTACCACGTGCCAACCGAAGGAGCCCTCACCTGCCAGCGGGAAATCACGCTGCAGTCCATTGATGCTGGTGAGGTAGCCGCCCGTGTCCACTTCCAGACCGGTGACGCCTGTTCCTTGCCCGCTGCCCTGACCGATTACGAACTGGTCTTCGCTGGCAACCTGATTGATCGCCTCTACGAACCGCAGTTATTCCTGGACTCAATGGCTGAACGGATTCGCTCTGGTGGCTGGCTCGCAATCACATCTCCCTACACATGGCTGGCAGACTACACCCCGCAAGAACATTGGCTGGGCGGCTATGCTGCAGCCGACGGCAGCCCCGTCGATACCTTTCATGGGCTTCAGACAGCCCTTGCCGATCAGTTCACCCTTGTTGACCGGCGGGATATCCCCTTTGTGATCCGTGAGACTGCCCGCAAACATCAGCACACACTTGCTGAACTGACCCTTTGGCAGCGGCGCTAAACATGGCCATTGGTTGCCGAGGGGCGGTAAGGCAACCTACGATACGCACACCTACTTACGGGAGGCCGTTGATGGGCTTTTTTCACAGCCGTTGGCTGGGCATCGTGGGGCTTCTTCTGATTCTGGCGACAGGCGGTTGTTCCAAGCCACAAGGTGCCGGAACAACGAAAAAGCAACCGACTCAGACCCGCAAGACGATTGGCAAAACAACTCAAAAGGTGCTCGAACTGGAAACGGCACGCCAGGCAGGCGGCGTTCCCGCCTCGATGGCCATCACCATGGCCGTGCTGGCAGTCGAGCAAAAGATGCAAATGCATCGGGCACAGTTTGGCAGCCTGCCCAAAGACTACGACAGCTTCATGGCGGACATTATCGCCCCCGGCAAGCCCGACGGGCTACAACTTCCCATGCTGCCGTATTACCAGGAGTACGCCTACGATCCAGCCAGTCAGAAACTGATCGTTGTTGAGTTCCCGGAAAAAAAGAGGCCGTAACAGCCATGGCCGATCCCAGCAGCACACCGACCCAATTCACCATGCCCCCTCCACCACGGTCGCTGGCAGAGGCTGAGGCTGGCGGATTGACATTCCCAACCGAAGCCAACCCGGCTGCGACAGATGCCCCGCCCCGCATTGTCATTGAACAGGTCGAACCGCCTCGTCGGCGCCGGTCTGATGCCGTCCTGATGATCGGCATGCTTACCGGACTAGCCGTAATCGCCGGAGCATTAGCTGCGGCGGTATTCCTGCGGAAGTAACCCCTGCCCTGCCAATCTGAAAAAGGCGGTGCATGAAGTTTCCCACGGACAGCTAAAGGACTGTCGCTAACAGATCACGTAAGGCTGGCGTTGAAAGCTGCACAGGGTTTCCCCGCATGCTGTTCCCGCCAGAGTTTTCGGCGAGCCAGTCGAGGCGATCGGCACGCAGGCCCACCTCAGAGAGCCGCGTCGGCACACCCGCCTGAAGACACAACGCCTCAAGGCGACCGACAAACCGGCTTGCTGCCTCATCCGCAGGCACTGGTGGACCTCCCAGGGTTGCGTCGAGGCGGGCCAGTTCGGCCTGAGACTCGTGCTGGTTTATCCTCAGGGCAACGGGCAAGAGCAAGGCGCAGGCCAGCCCATGTGGTGTGCCACATTCCACTCCCAACGCGGCCGCCACGCCATGGGCCAGCCCCAGACCGGAATTCCCCAAGGCCACCCCTGAGATGAAAGCTGCGTGAGCCAGCGCAGCCCGGGCAGGCTCATCGTCTGGCACGGCAAGCACCTTAGGCAGGGCGGCGAAGGCTCGCGGAAAGGCCTCCAGCACCAAGGCCTGCGGCAGCGACCAGCGTTTTCGGCAGATGAATGCTTCAATCAGTTGCGTCAGGCAATCAAGCCCAGCAGCAGCAGTGGTGGCACGGCTGCATGAGCGTGTCAGGGCAGGATCGATGATGGCCGCTCGCGGAACCATGAGCGGGCTCCGGAGGCTTTTTTTGAATCGGCGATCTGGGCAGGAGATGACCGCATTACGGGTCGCCTCAGCACCAGTGCCAGCCGTTGTCGGCACCGCAATCACAGGAAGTGGTGGCTGCGTGATTGGAAGACTACGGCCGACTCCTTCCAGCCGGTCAATCACCGCGGCTTCAGCCTCTGCAGTCGAAGCGACCGACACATTGGTCGCCAGAGCCGCCAAGGCCTTGGCAAAATCGATCGTCGCCCCACCGCCCACCGCCACAACTACCACGTCCGCTCGCTCCGGCGGCAGGCCAGCCAGTGCTGTCGCCAACTGGCTGACTGTCGGTTCGCCTGCCGACTGGGCCACGACAACGGCGGGGAGACCGGCTGCGGTTAGGCTTGACTCAAGCCCCGACTTGGCTCCGGAAGCGACATAGCTACTCCCTCCAGTAACCAGCCAGATGCGGCGTCCGAGTGTCGCAGCGACTTCTCCGACTTCAGTCACTCGACCAGTGCCAAACCGCACCAGGGGGGGCATGGTCAGGTCATAGGAAGGCAGCACTGCGGAATCTGACTCGGCGGCGGTCATGGCAAATTCCTCACTCATGCGGAAAAACGCAGCCTGTGTTGTATCGTCTAAGAGCCTCTCATGGCAGAATCGGCTGTCAGTCACGGCACCTGCAGCCCGCACCGCTCACTTTCCCTTCACCCGCTTTCTGGACAT
>RGBY01000192.1 GCA_009919445.1 Planctomycetia bacterium | reverse complement strand
GGCTGTCTCGGCCTGGCGGCGGGATGTTGAGGCCGGTGACTTTCCGGCGGCCGCAGAGACGCCTGCCTGACCGGCGGCGGCCGTTCGCTGCGTCACCCGGCAACCCCGAAGACCACCTGAGGCGGTTTCGGGTGTTGCCCAATTGCACACGGGTGTAGCCCAGATGCACACGGGTGTAGCCCAGTTGCACAGATGAAGTCGAGCTTGCCCTCATTCTGTTACCGCACATTTGCGGGCAACAGTCATAGCGGACAAGCCCCTTCGATAACCCTCACCCGCGCAGGACAATCTCGCGCCGGTCAATGCAGGGCAGGACAACCTTAGGGCAGGACGACCTCATCGGAGATAATCACTGGCTTGCTGGCCCGCACGGGCTGTGGCATGCCGACTTCACTGGATACCATGCCACCGACCATCGGCATCCCGTTTCCACAACTGCTGCAGGGATCGGCAGCAGCGCAGGGCTGGCAGGGTGCGCTGCAGGGTCGCATCGCTGCTGGTGCGGCCATTGGAGGCGGCACAGCACCCGCCGGGGTGAAGCCAGGAGGCAGGTGGCCGAAACACCGCTCATACTTCCAAACTTCGAACGCGAGGTAGCGTTCAGAAAGGCTCTTGCAACCGGTGAGCCCGGCGGCGGCCAGCACAACTGGCACGCACACGAGGGCCCGGCAACTCCACAACGTCCTCCGCATTGGTCCGTACTCCCTAAAGGGCTGGCGGACCGGAAGAGGGCCGCCTCGCAGGTGGATAGGTCGGCCCCCGGCATTTCCGAGAGGCCTTCGAACCCTACACCACACTGGGAGCGCGGCAAGAAAAGTGGAGAAAAAATTTCGTCACGGGCAGGCTGGCTGCCGGATAGGTCTCCTAGCCCTTACGATGCCGAATCTTGGCCCGCATCCGCCGCTTCTTTTGCCCACGTTTCCGCCGGCCTTTTCCTGATTTCTTCACACCCATTGACCACAGCCTCCAACCGAATTTCCGGCATGTTCCTCATCTCCCCACCGGCCGGCCACAAGCCGATCCACACCGTGGGGGTCGATCAGGTATTAGACTGTGCGGAGAATTGATTGCAAGGTTCCTGTTGGCCTCTCGCTTTTTGTGGCCCCGGTGGTTTCACCGACATGATCGCTTTTTTCCCGACCTACGCCCGCAGAATTGATCCGACTGACGGGTGGCGGGTGACTGTCCGAGGCATGGTTTCCCGGCCCTTGCCCGACCCGAGTCGTCGTCGCCGTGTGGCGCGAGCGGTTGTGAAGCGGCTGTTGAAGCTGGAAGACAGCCAGCTGGAGTCGGCAATTTTCCAGGCCCGTTCCGAGGCCTTCCTGCTCCAGCGGATCGCTGGACAGGCGGTGCGAATTCGCCTCGGCGGACAGGCAATCGATCTGGGGCAATCCGATCGAGTGGGCCACTTTGAGGCCAGTTTTGATCTGGATGATGCGACGGTGGCCGGTTTGGCTGTGGCAACACCAGCTGGTGACAGGCTGCCATATGCCAGCGACGTCACGGCGGGAGACGAGCCGGCTGCGTCAATTGATGGGCAGGTGCAGCTCGTTGCCAATGCGGGTGTTTCCATCATCTCTGACATCGATGACACGGTGAAGGTCACCAACGTCGCCAATCGAAGGGAGCTGCTGGCCAACACCCTCTTGCGTGAATTCAAGGCCATTCCCGATATGGTCAGGCTCTACCAGGACTGGTCGGCCCAGGGAGCTGCGTTTCATTATGTCTCAGCCAGCCCGTGGCAGTTGACCGCCAGCCTCCGACAGTTTTTTCAGGCTGTCGGCCTGCCCGATGGCTCCATGCATCTGAAACTGTTCCGCCTGAAGGACTCGACGCCACTGGGTCGCATCCGGTCCAGGCAGTCCAAGCGGGCGGCCATCATCCAGATTCTCGATCACTTTCCCCAGCGGAGATTTATTCTCGTGGGTGACTCTGGCGAGCGCGATCCCGAGGTCTATGCGGCGGTCGTTCGACAGCGGCCTGACCAGATTCTGGCGGTCGCGATCCGGCAGGTTGCCAGCCGGCGGCCCCAGCCAAAGGTCGAGGCTGGGCTTGAGAAGTTGGCCCGTGTGCTGCGGCCTGAGCAGCTCAGGATTTTCACGGCTGCTGCGGAACTGGTCGACCTGCTGCCTTCATCAGGACAGGATCACCAGGGGCTTTCAAAGGCATTCTGAAAGTGTTCGACCTGAGGTTGAACTTGGCCTGCCCAAAGCCGCCAGCCGGGGCTGGTCGATGGCCTGCGGAAGGTAACGGTAACCACATCGATTCGGACGGACGTATTTTCTAGACGGTGGCGGCGAATGTAGGCATTGGCCAGATCGATCAGCCGCCGCTGCTTCTGCCGGTCAATGGTCTCGACCGGATGGCCGTGGCTGGTATCCGAGCGGGACCGCACCTCCACGAAGACAACCGTCCGGCCATCGAGGGCGATAATATCAATATCACCGCGGAGAATCCGTTCACGACGAGCAATGATGCGATAGCCCAGGCGACGAAGATAGCGGGCCGCTTCAGCTTCACCGCGGCGGCCGAGTTCATCCCGCTGAGACACCACTGCACTGCTGGCCCAAGGCCACCTGCTCAGCTGCTGGCCTTCGCCGCGTTATCCGTACGGCGTTCACGCAGGCGAACAGCCTTGCCAACACGATCACGGAGGTAATAGAGCTTCGCGCGGCGAGTTACCCCAGAACGCTTGACGTCGATCTTGGCAATTTTTGGTGAGTGCAGCGGGAACTTTCGTTCCACGCCCTCACCGGCCACAATCCGTCGCACGGTGAACGTCTCTCGGCTCCCTGAGCCACTGCGGGCGATTACAACGCCGTTGAAAATCTGAATCCGCTCCTTGTTGCCTTCGAGGATGCGGTTATGAACATCGACGGTGTCGCCGATTTCAAACTGATCGACGTTGGGGTTGAGGCTGGCGGCTTCAACGTGGGCAAGAATCTGTTGGCTCATGACGGGAACTCCTGAAAATGGGAAATCGTGTTTGGTTTTGAGGGGCGTGATGGGGTGGTCTTGGAAGTGGGGATTCGTCGGGTGGTTTTGGTTCGTTTGCTTAACTGGTTTGAGTCGGCTGGCCTGTCGTTGGGCTGGTACGCCGACTGGTTGCAGCGAGGGCCTGTTTGTGCCTCCAGGCGGCGATCTGGCCATGGTCACCGGAGAGCAGCACATCGGGAACCCGGAGCCCGCGAAATTCTCGCGGACGAGTGTACTGGGGGCCTTCCACGAGCCTGTCGGTGCCTGAAAAGGAGTCATCGACGGCGCTCTGTTCGTCACCCAGCACGCCGGGCAGCAGCCGCGCCACGGCATCGATGACGACCATGGCAGCCACTTCGCCGCCGGAGAGCACGTAGTCACCAATCGAGATCTGGTCGGCGGCGAGCGTGTCGCAGACTCGCTGATCAAAGCCTTCGTAGCGGCCACAGAGCAGCACCAGGCGTTCTCGGCTGGCCAGTTCCTCTGCCACCTGCTGGGTGAGCGGCCGTCCAGCTGGGGTAAGCATGGCCACGTGGGCGGGCTGACTGGCGGGGGCGTCTGCCAGGACAGACTCAACGCAGTCGACGACTGGGCCGGGCATCAGCAGCATGCCAGGGCCGCCACCGTAAGGCCGGTCATCGACCTGTCGGTGCACGCCGGTGGCAAAGTCGCGAATGTTACTCAGGCGGATGTCGAGGAGACCAGCCTTCTGCGCAGCACCCAAGAGGCTTCCTTCCAGGAAGCCCTGAAACATCTCAGGGAACAGCGTGACAACGTCGATCCGCATGGGTCGATCCGCATGGGCCTCACTCGGGCGATGACTACTCGGACTTCTCAGCGTCGGTGGCTTCAGCGTCAGCAGGTGCTTCAGCGGGTGCCGCTTCGGCGGATGCTTCAGCCACTGGCTCTGCTGGAGCAGCGGCTTCTTCAGCGGCTGGTTCGGCACTGGCTTCAGCCGGAGCCTCACTGGTCGCCTCTGCCTCACTGGCTGCCACTGCTTGTGCCTCTGACTCAGCCGGGGCTTCGGCGGCAGGCTCTTCCTTCGGAGCCGGCACGAAGACTGGCTCACCAGCTTCCGGGATGATCCGCGGCATGGAGAGCCGGGCACGAGCCTCTTCCATCTCTTTGACGTGGGTGCCATTGCTGCCAAACTTCTTGATCAGCACCCGCACCTTGTCGCTGGGCTGAGCACCGACACCAAGCCAATAGTCAACCCGGGATGCATTGAGCGTGCAGCGGGCGTTGGTGTCGGTGACGCTCGGGTCGTAGGTTCCCAACTCTTCAATGACGCGACCGTCACGGGGGGTCCGTCGGTCGGCTGCACAGATCCTGTAGAAGGGGCGATGGGTCCGTCCCATCCGCTTCATTCGAATCACCACTGCCACGGTTTCAGCTCTCCAAATAGTCTGGGGAAATCGGGCTGTACCAGTTCAGCCCGAACCAATTCTGTTTTGTTGTGTCGATCGCAACCTACCACGCCGCTGCGGGCAGATTGTCGCTGACTGGGCCTGGTTTGGCCTGGGGTGCCGGGAGGAGCCCCGGCTGCAGCGAGCCTTCTAAGGTACATCACAATGCGGCAAACCCAAGCCCCACGTCAGGAAAAAGGTGTGCAGCGGTCGGGCAGATGCAGGATCGGCAACTCGCTGGGGTCAGCCGCGGGCCCCACGTTTGCGACGCCGAGCCTCTTTTTCACGTTGTTTTTTCAGTTTTCGCCGCTGTTCCGCCGTAAGCCGCTTCCCGGTGTCACCCTTGGCGCGGCCCATCCGGCCGGAAGGATCCGCCATGGCGGTCTGCAGTTTTTGGACCTCCCGCATCCGGTCTCGCATGCCCATGCCGGCCATGCCCTTCATCATTGAGGCCATGCCGTCGAACTGCTTGACCAGATCGTTGACCTCCTGGGG
>RGBY01000191.1 GCA_009919445.1 Planctomycetia bacterium | reverse complement strand
AGGCAGTTGGCGAGCAGATGTTAGGCCAACTGCTTGTAACGAAGCAAACTGGTGAAGCAGGCAAACCTGTCAATACTGTGCTAGTCGCTCAAAAAATGAAGCTCGTCAACGAAATGTACTTTGCTATCCTTCTAGATCGCGCCAGTGCAGGGCCGTTGGTCATTGCTTGCAGCGAAGGTGGCACCTCCATAGAGGACCTCGCGGAAACACATCCAGAAAAGATTACCAGGATGAAGATCGACATAAGAACAGGACTTACAGAGGTTCAGGCAAGAGACTTAGCCGCGCATCTTGGGTTGAAAGGATCCGTGAGCGATGCTGTTGCCCAGCTAAAGGCATTATACGACGTTTTCATCAGCAGCGATTGCGCAGCCACCAGCCGGTGGCCAGCAGGCTTTCGGCTATCAGTGGGCCAACTCTTATAACGCCCATGACTGGAACCGGCTCTATCACTACCCGTACGTCTGGTATCCGCAGAATTTTTATGCTGACGGCTACATGAAGAGCGCAAACGATCTCTACCATCGCTATCCGCAAGAAATGCGGGTGCCGGTCTACAACCGTGATTGGCAGAACTACTACCCCAAGTCACGCCGGTACTACCAGGGCCACCATTTCCATCTTGATGTGTTCTAGCTTTACGCCCGCAGGGCCATCCATGGCCCCTGCGGGCTTTGGCCCTTTCAGGAAAAAGCCAAGGTTTTTCCTGAAGGGGTGTCCTCGCATCCTGCTCGGTCGCGTCACCTAGCTGGCCAACGTGACGGACGCCAACTCCGGTGGCAGAGTCGAACCGACGATGCCACCCATAAGCCAAGGTTTTTCCTGAAGGGGTGTCCTCGCATCCTGCTCGGTGGCGTCACCTCGCAGGCCAACGTGATGCACGCCAACTCCGGTGGCAGAGTCGAACCGACGGTGCCATCTGTAAGCGAACGCAGGCCCGAAGGGATGCGCGAGCTTGAAACACAGCCTTAGTATCTCGCCCAAGGCTCCCATAAACTGCCAGCTGGCAGAGGTGCCGTGACCTGTACTGGCCGGTCCGTCTCCGGGCAACGAAAACTAATTTCCCTGGCATGCAAACCGATCGGGCTGCTGCGATCAGGTTCCTGCGGTCCCTCACCGCCATAGAGCCAATCCCCAACCATTGGCATCCCTCGGGCTGCCGCCTGCACACGCAGCTGGTGCATGCGACCAGTCTGCGGATAGAGTTCCAGCAACAGCTGCTCGCCAGTCACGGCCAGCACGCAGCCTCTGGTCTCAGCAGCCTGAGCATCTGCTGTCACCGCCGACACGCATTCCACTCGTGGCTGCCCCGGCACTTTCACAAGCCAATCCTGCCAGGTGAACTGCTTCCCTTCGTGAGGTTCGAGTGACGGAGAAGCAGTGACCAAAGCCAAATAGGTCTTGTCGATCTGCCGCCGCTGAAACTGACGGGAGAGTTGCCGAGCCGCTCGTGGAGTGGTTGCCAGCAGAAGCACCCCTGAGACTGCCCGGTCGAGTCGATGCGGCACCCCCAGGAAACCGCCAGGATGGCGGCGACTACCGGCCGCCAGTGCAGCCGCAAAGGCCGGACCAAACAACTGCTCTCGCAGGTGCGACTCGACCGAAGCAATTCCGGCAGGAGCCTGCGTCGGCAGGCCAGCCGGCTTCGATACGGCAAGCACACCGCCGGCGTTGTAAAGCGGAATAAGCGTCATTGTATTCCTCGACGATCAGCCCCGATCAGCAGCAGGCAATGCCAGAGCAGATGAACGCTTTTCCGGCCGTTCGTCCTGCATCACTTCTGGCCCCACCACATAACGCTGCCAAAAGTCTGGCAAGGTATCGGCAAGAATTTCAGCGACAGCCACCCGCTCGGCAGGTGCCGGCCTGGGCCAGGCATCCATTTTCTCAGCTGGCTCCAGCAGAATCGCTCGCAACCGCTTGCCAACTGCCAGCTTGGCCCGATCGGGAAGAGCCGCAAAGGTATCGCCATAGATGAGAAAACTACAGGGATGCTTGAAGAGGTAGCGGCTGCCGTCGATCTGCCGCAATGACCTGCCCTGCTGATCCCGGGGTCCTCGATTCTCAAACGTGACGCGGTAGGGGCTGTCACTCGAAATGGGCGAGGACAGCGGCGGCTCATCGGCAAAGAGAAGGTACCGCATAAATTCTTCGACCACACGGCTGAAGCGCTTCTGGCTGGCGGCTGCCGCCACCGCTATCGCGGCGTCGGCAGGCTGAGAGTCGTCTGCCGGAGCGTCGAGCTGACGAGCCGCAAGGGAGAGCCGAGTGATGTGGTTGTGCATCTGCGTTTCATGTGCGAGCACCATCAGGGCAAAGATATCACTGGTTGGCCGCAGGTAGGCCTCGGGCGTTATCGCGTCAGGCAGGTGTGGCTGATTGGCCCCTGCCTCCCGGTCAACCCAGTCAGGATCTCGTGGGTCATGGCAGACCACATTGCCAAGGTGTCGGGCCTGCCCATGATGGCCGGTGACGTACCAGCCCCCCCATCGTTCGCGAAAAGGGCTGGTGTGGTCCGTGGCATAGGTTGGGGCCCCGCGGACAAAACGGCCCTCGGGACTACAGACAACCGACCTCATCAAAAAGCCGGGCACCCCAAGCGTGCCAGCATTTTTGTGACAACCGACGCACCGCGTTGTGTTCTCAATGAGCACCGGCTGAGAAAGCTGCTCTGTTCCTTTCTGCTCTGTTGCCTTCTGCTCTGTCGCCTTTTTCTCCGAAGGCGTCTTCAGCATGAAGAATCTTGCCCCCTGCTCCACGTCCGCTACAGCAAACTCAATCGTTTCACCACCGCGGACCCAGGCAACGTAACAGTCGTCATTGAAATAGATCGCACGCGGCCGGTCTGGCCAGATCTGCTGCGTCTGAAAACTTGTCTTGGAGAAAACCAGTGTCTGGGAGTCGGGCGACACCTCCAGCCTCTCAAGGACTGCGGGCAGGTAGCCCCATTGATCGTCCAGAGTGAGCCGGCTGCCACCTGCGAGCGCAACTGCGAGCCTGTTGATCGCCGGCGGACATTCTCCCTCTCCAAGATCAATCGCCTTGGCAGGAGCCACCTGCAGCACAATCTGCAGCAGGGCAAGACTCAGACAGCTACCGACTCGATTCAACGGGAAGGACCATCCCACGCCAGCACACCAGTTCAAGAAATCGATAGGCCACGGCCAGACACTCGCCAAACACTCGATTCATCATCATACGCGCACCGGACAGTCAAATCCTCCTCTGCCAACCGACTGCATCCGAGTAACTGCAGGCCCGCAACGATCACCACGGCCCCCAAGCCAGTGCTTACGTGCCGCTAGTTGACTTGTCTAGCGATCGCACTTTCACGTTTCTGATCCAGACCGGATGGCCGTGGTACTGAAAGCCAATGTGTCCGGTGCGGGGCAGTTCTTTCAGGGCCGTGGTGAACTTGTTCTTGGAACCATCGGGGTTCTGCTGCGGCGTCTCCCAGTCGTCAATCGAAAGATCAAGGATTTCCTGACCATTGAGAACGGCATGAATGTGTGGCCCCTGGCACCGCAGAGTCATCTCGTTCCATTCACCGTCTGGCTTCCCGGCAGCCGCCGCCGGCTCCTTCGCATCATAGAGAGAGCCAACCACATGCTTGCCTGAATAGAGGCCTGGGGAGGCAATCTGCACCTCAAAACCACCCTGCACCGGGTTCCGCGGATCCGTGCGGAAGAAGAGGCCGCTGTTGCACTTTTCAGAGGTCTTGTATTCGATCGAGACCTCGAAGTCGGTGAACGTTTCTTTCGACCAGATGATTCCTCCTGGCTTTTCTGACGGGCTAAGCACCCCCTCGACAACCACCCAGTGGTCGTTGAGTTGCATGCCATCAGCAAGCAGGTCGATTGACTCTGCGGCACTTCCATCAGCAGCCGCCAACACAGCCAACCAGCAGAACGCCGCCAGAACCCTGGAGATCATTTGAAACATATGCTTTCCTTCAGGACATGTCCCCACCTCTGCCACAAGGGGGCTTAAGAAAGCAGAGACAGAATAGGACCGAACCACCGCATCGACACTCGCCTAGCGTACGTCGTTCCAGGGCCGGTTCGCAACGTCCTTAGCCGGCCATTGCCGCCTGAAGATTTTCGTCGATCGCCGCCAGGAAGTCCTGGGTGTTGAGGAAAGCCTGATCCTTGCCGACGAGCAGGGCGAGGTCTTTGGTCATCTTTCCCTGCTCGACCGTCGAAATGCAGACCTTCTCAAGCGTCTCGGCAAACTTGGTCACGGCTGGGGTGTTGTCCAGTTTGCCACGGTGGGCCAGCCCCCGCGTCCAGGCAAAGATTGACGCAATCGGGTTGGTACTGGTTGGCTTGCCCTGCTGATGCTGCCGATAGTGCCGGGTCACGGTGCCGTGGGCCGCCTCCGCTTCGACCGTTTTGCCATCGGGCGTCATCAATACGCTGGTCATCAGGCCAAGTGACCCAAAGCCCTGTGCGACGATGTCGCTCTGCACATCGCCGTCGTAATTCTTGCAGGTTCATAGGTGATCCCCTGTGCTGCGAAATCATCCTTGAACTCGGCATCGAACACCTCTTGAAAGAGATCCTTGAAGCGACCGTCGTAGGCCTTCAGGATCGTGTTCTTGGTTGAGAGATAAACCGGGTAGTGACGCGCCAATCCGTAACGGAAACTGGCCCGGGCAAAATCACGAATTGAATCGTCGCGGTTGTACATCGCCAACGCGACACCACTGGAGGGGAAGTCGTAGACCTCCATCTCCATCGGCGCCGAACCGTCAGCCGGCGCGTAGGTGAGGGTGAGTGTGCCGGGGCCAGGAATCTTCAGATCGGTCGCCCGGTACTGGTCACCAAAGGCATGGCGGCCAACAACAATCGGCTTGGTCCATCCTGGCACCAACCGGGGGATATTTCCGATG
>RGBY01000020.1 GCA_009919445.1 Planctomycetia bacterium | reverse complement strand
CCAGCGGCTAAGGCAAAGCAGGCTGCTGGAGCGAAGGCAAAACCAAAGCCTGCCGCTAAAAAGAAGGCATCCGCAAAGCCGACTGCGGCGGCACCCAAGGCCAGCAAGCCGGTCAAGCAGAAGAAACAGGCCGAGTCGGCCAAGCCAGCTGCCGCAGAAAAGACGGTGGAAAAAGCAGCTCCGGCCGCACCAGTTTTGACCACTGCGCAACGACAAAAACTGGTTGCCAAGATCCATAAGGTGCTCAAGAGCCACTACACACCAAGGCTCCCCGACACGTCGCGGCCACTGCTTGAGCAAGTGCTGTTTGCCTGCTGTCTCGAAAACGCCCATTACGAGGACGCTGAAAAAGCCCTGACCGGGCTGCTTGAGAACTCGTTTGATCTCAATGAGGTGCGGGTCACGACGGTGGCAGAACTGGCCGAGTTGCTCACTGGTTTGCCTGATCCCTCCCGAGCGGCACTATCCTTGCGTCGGGTGCTGCAGAGTGTTTTTGAGGCGACGTACAACTTTACTCTGGACCATGTGAAGAAGCAGTCTGTCTCGCAGGGTGTGAAAACGCTTGAGAGTTTGCAGGCGCTTACGCCCTTCACCCTGGTCTACATCAACTCAACCGCCCTCGGCGGGCATGGGGTGCCTCTGGATCAGGGCAGCCTGGCTGCTCTTTACTTGGTCGGGCTGATTTCACTCGAAGAGCATCAGCAGGCGGCCGCACCCGGGCTTGATCGGCTCGTGACAAAGAAGATCGGTCGTGAGTTTAGTTCATTGCTGCACCAGTTTGGTGCTGATCTGTTTGCGTCATTGCACGGCACCAAGGTGAAGGCGATCCTTGCGGAGATCAGCAGTGATGTGAAGGATCGGATGCCCAAGCGAGGTGAGCCTTTGCCGGTGCCAGAGTTACCACCGGTAGCACAGCGTGATGATGCTGGCGTGGCAGAAAAACATCGCCCCGCAGGGCCACAGGCGGCTGCCCGGCCAGCCGGGAAGACGCCACAACCGCCCCCTGGCTCTGGCCCCAAGCGGGATGCCGACGGGACTCCTATTGGGCCTCGTTCAGGTCCCAAGCCCTTTGTCGTCAAGCCCAACATGGCACGATCAATCACGATCAAGCCAGAATTGGCCGCCAAGCGGGCTGCTGCAGAAGAGGCAGCAGCGAAGAAGGCCAAGTCAGCGGCCAAGCCGAAAGGGGCAGCGAAGACACCCAAGGCTTCCGCTGCCAAGCCAAAGAAATCTTCCTCGGGTTCTGGTGACGGGCCCACGCGAAAACTAGCCAAGAAGAAACCCCGCTAATTTGGCTGCGTCTGGTCTTTGGCTTCGAGAGCGAAAACAGGGTGCTTGCCAGACGGCGCCGACGTCAAGAGAGGAGAAGTCGTGGCAGGTCATTCCCATTGGGCAAACATTGCCCGGAAGAAATCACTAGTCGACGCCAAGCGGGGCAAACTTTGGAGCAAGCTCGCGAAGGCCATCATCGTGGCTGCCAAGCATGGTGGCCCCGACCCAGATGCCAATCTCAAATTACGGTATGCCATAGACGCGGCCAAAGCGGTGAGCATGCCCAAAGACAATATCCAGCGAGCGATTAAGGCGGGCTGCGGAGAACTCAAGGGAGGCAATCTCGAAGAGTCGGTCTACGAAGGCTATGCCGCCGGTGGTGTCGCCGTGCTCTGCGAGATTCTCACCGACAATCGAAATCGTACGGCTCCTGAAATTCGTAAGATCTTCGAGGTCTGCGACGGCAAGTTAGGAGCCACTGGCTGCGTGGCCTATCTGTTCACCCGCACCGGCGTTGTCCGGGTGCCGCAGGACGCCTGTGGTGAGGAGCAACTGCTTGAACTGGCGGTGGAGGCGGGGGCCGAAGACGTGAGCGGTGCTGACGACCACTGGGAAGTTAGTTGTGATCCTCAGGCGATGAGCGACGTGGTTGCCGCGGTGACAGCTGCCGGCCTACCAGTAGAATCGAATCAGATCGTGCGAATTCCATCAAACACGGTTGAAATTGACGACATCGACATGGCCAGAAAAGTGCTCACCCTCATGGAGCGGCTTGACGACCATGATGATGTGCAGAGCGTTTCGGCCAATTTCAGTATCCCCGACGAAGCATTGGCCCAGCTAGGCTGAGCTGCTTTGCGGTGGGCGGGTGGCGGGCTGCCTTATTCGGCCCCTTCGGTATGATCGACTGCTGGCCAGTACTCGTCGAAATCGAACGCCGGGCTGTTATCGAGGTCGTGGCATTCCAGGCAGTTGTTGACCGCCTTCTGCCTCCCTTCCGGGGTGTCAATGGAGAGGACCAGCTCCTCACGCAGCCGATCTCGTTCGGTGGCACTGGCACGAACATCGCCACGTTCCACTGCGGCATGGGCGGCTGCCGGTCCATGGCAGTTTTCGCAACCGTTATGAGCGAGGTGCGGGGTCTTATCCATGCTGAGGAAACCTCCCTCGAATGGTTCAAAACGCTGAGCCGCCCAGCCGACGACATGACAGGAAAGGCATTCCGGGTCGGAGTCACGCCGAGGATCTTGTTCTTCAAGTGTGGTCAGGGCAAAGGCGTGGGATGAGCCTTCCCACACCTCGTAGGCATATTCGTGGCATTCGCTGCAGGCAGCACTGCCAGCGAATCGCCGCCCCGTAGGGTGGCGAACCGCAGAGAGTCGCAGCCCTTCGAGTCCGAGCGACTCAAGTTGACGTTGGTAACTGCCCAAAAGCTGGATCATGTCATTCGCCTCTCCCCAGCGGGCATCGAGGGGAACCCGCTGGCTCTTGAGAGGCTTGTCTGACCCGGGAAAGAAACCGATGGCAACGGCAAACATTCCCTTGTGGCCCAGTTCAACGAGTCGACTCCCACTCGGGAGGGTTGGCAGTTCTGCGGGCGGCTCATCTCCTCCGCCAGCGGTAACCACAATGTCGAATTGCGGAAAGTCAGCTGCCAGTTCTCGCGTGTCGGCAGGGCTCGCCCAGCAGAGCAGGATCTGATGGTCGCAGTCACCCTGCGCCATGAGATTGGCAACATCAGTCAGGGCGGACCGGGCAGGTGCCATTTCGACAGCTGGATTGCGAATGTCTTTTTGCAGCCGATCACCGAGGACCGCCGTGATGCCAATGCGGAGGCCGCCGATTTCAACGACACGAAACCGCGGGGTAAGATTCGCGTCGAGGCCAAGCAGCCCCACATTGGCGCAGAGAAAGGGAGTCGGTTCGTTGCCGACCGAGGCCACCGCAGCAACGAGTTCCTCAGCTGGTAGCCTGAGATCAGCAGGCCCAAAGCCGATGCCGCTGTAGTTCATCTGACGGAGGCCGTCAGCAATCGATTGATACTTGACCTCTGCCTGGCGGCCGAAACGTTTGACCTGGCCACCCAAATCAACGGCCACAACAGGCCAGCCTGCAGCCTTGAGTGCCTGAAGAAAGTTCTGTCGGCGGCTCAGGCCACCCTTTTGGTTTTCCTTCCCAGTGCAGCCACATGGTTCGATGTAGCCATCAAGTTCACCCGTTATGGCCAGCACGGCCTGGGGTGGATTCCAGCCAGCGAAGAGGGTGCCATTTCGCTTGCGAAATTCTGCTTCGATTTCATCCGTCACGCCCGCTCCTCGGTCAGGCTGGGCTGCCACGGTTGCTCCCGATACCAACAGGGTCAGCAAGGAGGTCACAAGAATCGGCTTGCACCACGCGCTCACACGCATCGTCAGGCTGGCTGAAGTGGCAGGAGGCTGGAACGTTGACATGTCGGTGGCATCAATCTGTGTGGGATGGGACGGCTGTGTGCGAGGGACTCGACAGCAAAGATTGTCAGATACCAGCAAAACGCCTCTTATTCAGCAATGGCAACACAGACAGGAATTGATAATTCGGGAGAATCAGGGTGGCCGGTTTCCAGGACAATTCGGCCCCCGGATGCGGCACTGGTACACAAGTTATTCGCGGGAGGTGAATCTGCGGAAATAGATAGCGTCAGGCCGATTCGCACAACGCCGCCCCCCCCGATCGAGGCAGGCTCGTCGATCTCGACATGCAGGCCGGCAGGAATAACTTCCTTCAGGACCGGCTTGACCTGGTCACGGGCATCGCCTTTTACGGTCAGGAATAATTTCGTCACCATGCCCTTTTGGCGGGAAACCGTGCCGAGTCGCACGGCCTTTGACCGCCTGTCCCAGGCTGGGCCGACTAGCATCAGGTCGCCGGTGACCACCCCCTGTAGAGGAATTGTCGCGACGACCTCCTCGTCAGCAAACCCAAAAGATGCCTCGACATCGGTCCGCAGTTTTCCCAAGGGGAGACCGGTCGCAAGGTTGAGCCTGACTAGAAAACCACCGGTGGCCGCCGGCTCTGCAGCGAGGGCTTCGGTGGAGAGCGGCTCGGCTGTAACGCTGATCTTCTCTGCAAGTTCAGCGGAGGAGACTCGAATGGTTTTGAGTTCCGGTGGATCCTTCGCGTACGTGTAGAGGTTGAACGTCACAGCAGTCGATTCACCAGGAGAGAGTCCGGAAAGGCCGATCATTGCTGGAACAGCCTTCCACGAGGGAATCACATCCCCTTCAATTTCAAAGGCAATTTCTGGGCGGGCCGGATCGTTGGTGAATATAGTAGCCCGTTGCCGGAAGGCTCCTCCACTGCCCTTCCCCTTCCATTCAATGCGGACACTTGTCTGACCACCCGGGGGAACTGTCTTACTGCTTCCGTCTCCGGTTCCGCCTCCGTCAAAGTCACTCACCGTGCAGGTGCAGCTGGTTGCGCCCTTCGTCAGGACCAATGGTGCCATGCCGGTGTTGCGCAAAAGAAAGTTGTGATTGCCGGTGCCGCCGACACTCACCCGACCGAAATTGAAATGCGTTTCGGGAACATCAACCTGGGCTCGAGGGCCGGACTGATCGGAAGAGTCAGTCCGCAGTGAGCCAGAACGCAGCGGAGTTGATCTGGCTCGTAGCAATGCGGTGCCGCCACCAGTCAGGCTGCCGATCAGGGCGGCAACAGCAGCAACGAGCCAGGGGTTTGGCAGTCGAAACGGCATGGGGCAAATTCCTCGATGACGTGGTCCACACCAGGGACCAACCCACTTATTATGGAGAATTTTCACCGTCGCGTCGCCCGGGCGGGCCTAGTACGAACGGGCGATCACACTCCGGCGAGCCACTTTTTGTCCAGTGAACAGGCATGTTCCCGGCTCGTCCTCCCAGTCCATGGGTGTGCAGCGAACCGTCACCTTGAGCGGGTCGAGGGCAGCGGCTACGGCCGGGTCATCGGCGACGTGCACGTGGGCAAAACCGATTGTTCCAGTGTCTGCGAAGGCCTCGTGAATTTCAGCCTGACTGTTGAGGCAGGCGGAGTGGGCCTCGCGGAAGGCGACGGCACGCGACAAAAGTTGTTGCTGGACGTCTTCCAGCAGGTTTGCGGCCTCAGCCACAAAGGTTTCCAGAGGGAGTGACTGACGATCTTTGGGGGACGCGTCGCGGCGTGTCAGGCTGACCGCACCCGCAGCCAGGTCACGGGGACCGATCTCCACCCGAAGTGGCACCCCCTGCTTAATGTGTTGCCAGACCTTGTCGCCCCCGCGAATGTCACGGGCATCGATCCGCACCCGCAACGGTTCATTCCGCCACCGACAGTCCTCGAGTTTTGCTTTCAACGACTCACAGCACGCCATGACAGCGGCGCGGTCGTCGTCGCTGCGGAAAATCGGCAGGAGCACAATCTGTTCGGGAGCGACACGCGGTGGTAAGACGAGGCCGTCGTCATCAGCATGAGTCATGATGAGACCGCCAATCAGACGAGTGGAGACGCCCCAGGAGGTTGTCCAACAGAACGACTCACCGCCTTCAGCGTCAGCGAAAGAGATCTGCTGGGCCCGGGCAAAGTTCTGGCCCAGGAAGTGGGAGGTGCCGGCTTGGAGGGCCTTGCCATCCTGCATCATCGCTTCAATTGAATAGGTGTCGACAGCGCCAGGGAACCGCTCGGAGGCGGGCTTGGGCCCCTTCCAGACTGGCATTGCCAGATCGCGTTCGGCGAAGGTGGCGTAGATGTCAAGCATCCGTAACGTTTCTTCCACCGCCTCTGCCTCCGTGGCGTGTGCGGTATGCCCTTCCTGCCAGAGGAATTCTGCTGTTCGCAGGAAGACACGCGGCCGCATTTCCCAGCGGACAACGTTGGCCCACTGGTTGATCAGCACCGGCAGGTCACGCCACGATTGAATCCACTTGGCATACATCGCCCCGATGATCGTTTCGCTGGTGGGCCGGACAACTAGTGGCTCTTCGAGCTTTCCGGTCGGGATCAGGCGGCCCTCTGCGTTGAGTTCAAGCCGATGATGCGTGACGACGGCGCATTCTTTGGCAAAGCCTTCGACATGCTTAGCTTCCTGTTCGAGATAAGAAAGCGGAATGAACAGCGGGAAGTAGGCATTGCGGTGACCGGTAGCCTTGAACATGCCGTCGAGGATGCCTTGCATCTGTTCCCAGAGGGCAAACCCGTGTGGCTTGATCACCATGCAGCCTCTGACAGGTGATGACTCGGCCAACTCGCCAGCGCGTACAACCTGCTGATACCACTCGGGATAGTCTTCACTGCGGGTGGGCGAGATTGCATGCTTCGCCATGGGTTGGGCTGCCTCAGGGGGGAACAGTGGTGGCTTTCGCAGGCCGGTGCTTGCGGGGTGCTGATTGTAACGAGTTGTGGGGAGCCGGCGTGAGGCCTATTGAGTTTCTGCTGGCGGCCTGAAGCCAGCGGGTGGAGCAGAAGGATTCCTGGTGCCGGCCGCCGGGAATTGCGTTGGTTGTCGCTTGCGGTCGGTGGCCCGTAGACTCTGTAGAAGTGAGTCGGGCAGCAGATTACTCGCCGCCCCCTCCGCCATCGCTCCAAGCCTGACCAGCCGGTGACACCCATGCCCCCTGCCCCGACGTTTCGAGATGTCCTGTCGCCTGCCCGGAACCGTCGCCGCTGCGTTACCGAGTTGGCTCCTCAGGCGGAAATCGATCAGGTGTTTCTCGCAACGCGGAAGCAGTTGCGGCCTAATCGGCATGGGCAGCTTTACCTTCAGGTCGAACTGGCTGACCGGAGCGGGGCGATCACGGGCCGCATGTGGAACGCCTCGGATGAACACTTTGCCGCCTTTGAAGAGGGGGAGTATGTGCGGGTGATTGGGGCTACCCAACTCTATTCCGGCGCGCTCCAGATTATTTTCACCGCGATTGAGCGGGTCGATCCGACGAGTGTCGACGAAACCACCTTCAGGGTTTTGCCCCGAGCCGTTGTGCAGGATTTGCGTCAGGAGTTCGAGGCGTTTGTCAGTTCGCTCACACGGCCGCCGCTGAAGATGCTGGCTGAAGAGTTACTGGCAGATACCGGGCTAATGGAAGCATTTGAGCGGTGCCCGGCTGGCGTCAAGCAGCACCATGCGTATGCCGGTGGCTTGCTTGAGCATGTCGTCATGCTTCTGCGGCTGGCAGATCGAGTGGCCCCACTCTACGCCGAGATCGACCGCGACCTTCTTTTGGTTGGGGTGATGCTGCACGACATCGGCAAGACTGTTGAACTCGAAAATGAGAAAGGCTTCTCCTACACCGAGGCTGGTCAATTACTTGGGCATGTGCTGTTGGGCCTCGAAATTGTGGATGAGAAAATTCATGCCGTCGAACTGCGGTCGGGTGAGCCCTTTGACGAAGAACTGGCCAACCGTATCAAGCACATGGTGGCCAGTCACCACGGGGAATACGCCTACGGTGCCCCGAAGTTGCCGATGACACTCGAGGCATTAACGCTTCATTACCTGGATGCCCTCGACGCCCGGCTCGCCGGGACTCTGCAGCTGTTTCAGGCTGAGGCTGCAATTGATGATGGCTGGACGCAGTACCATCCGAATCTCGGCCGTAAGTTTTTTCGAGGCCGGATGCCACCGCACTCATGACCAGGCGACGTCCCCCCTCTGCCTCTTCCCGACGTGCCACGGCGTCGCATGAACTTGTCGTTGGCACCTTCCGCCGCAGCCGGCGGGGGTATGGATTTGTACGGCCAACCGATGCAACTCCAGGCGACCGCTCGGCCGATATTCGTATTCCGGCGGCGACATCAGCAGATGCCGCCAATGGAGACACGGTTCAGGTTCGGCTGACGCTGGCTTACCAGGGAGGACGGCCGGGTCGATCCGGCGAGATAACGGAAGTCCTCGAGCGACAGACAACCCGCTTTGTCGGGACTGCCTTTGAATCAGCTGGCAAATGCTGGGTGCAGATTGATGGCACTCAGTTCTCGCAGCCAGTCTGGGTAGGTGACCCAGGGGCCAAGGCAGTTCATCCTGACAACAAAGTGGTGGTGGAATTGACTCGCTTTCCCAGTCTCTTGCGGGAAGGCGAAGGGGTCATTGTCGAAGTGCTGGGTGAGGCCGGGGCTGCTGGTGTTGACACTCGGATGGTGGTTGCTGAATTCGGGCTGCCCGGCCCATTTCCGGAGTCAGTCCTTGAAGATGCTCGGCGTCAGGCGGCTGCTTTTCGCGATAGCGTGCCTGAAAATCGCCGGGATTTGACGGGCGAGGTCGTGGTGACGATCGACCCGGTCGATGCCCGAGATTTTGACGATGCTATTTCACTGAAGCGGCTTGAAGCGGGACGTGGGCATTGGCTGCTTGGCGTCCATATCGCTGATGTGGCCCACTTTGTCCGGCCCGGCTCACCGCTTGATCAAGAGGCACTGGCGCGGGGGACGAGCGTCTACCTGCCCGACCAGGTTATCCCGATGCTGCCAGAGATTGTTTCCAACAATCTTGCCAGCCTGCAGCCCGATCATGTCCGGTTTGCCCGCACCTGCTGGATTGAGTTTTCAGCTGAGGGAATCCCTGTCCATACGGAAGTCGAGCGAACGGCGATCAAAAGCAGACGCCGGTTCAGCTACGAAGAGGTCGATCAATTTCTGGCCAATCCGCGGACACAAGATGTGAAGATGACCGGTGCGGTGCGGAGCCTGCTTGGCAGGATGCGGGATCTGGCTCGCATTCTCAGGCAGCGGCGAATCGACCATGGCGCGCTCGAATTAACCATGCCGGAGGTCAAAATTGATCTTGATGATGCTGGCCGTGTGAGTGGAGCACATGTGGTCGAATACACGGAAAGTCATCAGATCATTGAAGAGTTCATGCTGGCTGCAAACGAGGCAGTGGCCCGCACGCTGGCTGAGGCTGGAGCAGGTTTTCTCCGCCGCATTCACCCTGCTCCTGATCTGAGGAAGTTGCGGCAACTGACTGAATTTGTCACGGAACTCGGCTTTGAGGTGGAATCACTTGAGAGCCGGTTTGAGTTGCAGAGGTTACTTTCCCGAGTTCGGGGCCAGCCCGAAGAGCATGCTGTCAATTATGCGATGCTCCGCAGCCTCTCCCGGGCTGCCTATGGGCCGCAGGAGGAAGGGCACTATGCGTTGGCAAGTGACTGTTACTGTCACTTCACGTCACCGATCAGGCGGTATCCCGACCTGACGATTCACCGGGCGTTCGACCTGCTGGCAGCTGGTCGTCGGCCAGCCAGCGAGGGGCTCGCTCAGCTCGGTGAACAGTGTTCAGAATTGGAGCGTCGGGCAGAAGCGGCAGAGCGGGAATTGGTGAAGCTCAAGCTGCTGCACTTTCTGAGTGATCGAGTTGGCCTCGAACTCGATGGTGTGGTGACGGGAGTGGAACGCTTCGGCTTGTTTGTGCAAGGAATTGAGCTGCCGGCTGAAGGCCTTGTGGCTGTTGCTGATCTGCCAGATGACCGCTATCGCTACGACCGTGCCTCCCACACCCTGAGTGGCCACCGTCCAGGAAATGCATACCGGCTTGGCGATCGAATCCGGGTGCGGGTGTTGAAGGTCGATCTGGATCAACGGCTTTTGGAATTGGCGTCTGTGGACCGGCGAACTGCACGAGGGCGGCGACCTGCAGGCCGGCCGCGGTCTCGGGAGCGAAATGGGCGAGAACAGGTTCAGGGACAGCGGTCTGGTGGACGTCGTGCCGATCGGTCGGAGGAATCCGGTAGAAAAAAACGAGCGAAAAAAGGAAGTCGGCCGAAGCGACGGTGACTCGTAGCCACGGTCGGCTGATCGAGGGTAGTCGCATTCTGTGGAACCCGTACAATCACGGCCGGCGACCGTGCTGCGGCCGCTGACTTTCTTCAGGATCACACGCGACGGTAGTGGATGACGCGCCGCTGGAGAGTTCCGGCTGGTGTGTCAGATGCGGCCGCTAGGGATTGGAGCACCGTGGAATCGACACCATTGCACACGCCACTTTTTCCGTGGCATCAGGAGCACGGTGGCCGGATTGTCGATTTTGCTGGCTGGGCGATGCCAGTGCAGTACGACTCGATCGTCACCGAACACCTTGCCGCCCGGCAGGCAGCCGGTCTATTCGATGTCTCGCACATGGGACGGCTGATGATTGTCGGGCCGGCAGCGACGGCTTGGCTGGAAGGGCTGCTGACCCGTCGGGTCGCTGACCTGCCCGTCGGTCGAGCCCGGTACACGCTGGTTACGGGCGTTGATCCTGATGCGGCTTCGGCCACGGGTGCCGAGCCAGCCCCGGTCATCCTCGACGACGCGCTGGTGACTAGGTTTGCCGATGCCGAAAATGGTGCCGCCCGCTACATGCTGGTGGTGAACGCAAGTAATCGCCAGCGGGTTGTCGACTGGCTCCAGAGCCGCATGCCCGAGACTGGCGTCACGCTGACCGACATCTCGGCAGCGACAGCCATGATTGCGGTCCAGGGGCCAGCGGTGTTTGCAGGGACGGTCGCCGACGCCGGTATTCTGCGTTCGATTCTCTCTGCCGAGACGGTTGCAGCCGTTACTGCCCTGCCCACCTATGCAGCCACCGAGGCCACGATCGGGGGGCAGCCAGCCATGATTAGTCGGACTGGTTACACCGGCGAAGATGGTGTTGAGTTAGTGGTTGATGCTGCCCAGGCCATTGATGTCTGGGAACGGCTGTTGCAGGCCGGGGCCTCGCAGGGCGTCCGCCCCTGTGGTCTGGGCTGTCGAGACACCCTGCGACTTGAAGCGGCGATGCCGCTGTATGGCCATGAACTCAATGAACGGTCTAACCCATTTGCCATTGGGCTGGGGCTGGCCATTAACCTCGAAGGCCGTGATTTTCCTGGAGCCGCCGGGTTCGCTGCCAGCCGCGAGTCGCTTGGTCAGCGGCGAGTCGGCCTCCAGTTTGAGAGCCGCCGGGCGGCCCGGCAGGGCGATGTCGTAACGACTCTCGACGGGAACGTCTGCGGAGAGGTAACCAGTGGCAGTTTTGCCCCGACAGTTGGGTGCGGCGTAGCCCTGGCGATGGTCGATGGAGACGAAGCGTCCACTGGCACTCAGCTCGGGGTGATTGTCCGCCAGAGCCGATTATCTGCCCGCGTGGTTCCCCTGCCCTTCTACCGCCGGCCGCGTCAGCCTCACTGAGCGGACCGGTGATTTCGTTTTGAAGATCAACCCCTGGAGAATGTTCAATGGATCGTCCACGACGCTATGCCAAGTCACATGAGTGGGCCCGTCTCGAAGAAGATGGCACAGTCACAATCGGCATCTCTGCGTATGCCGTCGAGGCGCTTACTGACCTCGTATTTATGCAGCTTCCCGATGTGGGAGCGAGTGTGACGGCGGGCGAGTCCTTCGGTGAAATTGAAAGCGTGAAGGCGGTCAGCGATCTCTATGCCCCGATTTCAGGAGAAGTTGTGGCAGCCAATGCAGAGCTTCCCGGGCAGTTAGAGACTCTCGGAAGTGATCCCTACGGCGCCGGCTCTCACCGGGAGTCAGCCGCATTGACCGCCACCTGCGGGGCTGGCCTGCAGGTCTGGCGGGACCCAGCTGCGGAGGGCAGCTGGAACATGGCGGCTGATGAAGCCCTGAGTCGGTTTGCTGAGCAGACCGGACAGGTGTTGATGCGTCTCTATGGCTGGCAGCCCAACACGGTCTCACTCGGTAGCTTTCAGGGGCTGGCGGCGGCACAAGGTGTGAGCCAGCTTGAGGGCTGGCCTCTTGTACGGCGGCCCAGTGGCGGTGGCGCCATCGTTCATGGCACCGATCTGACGTATGGGTTGGCGGTGCCTGCGGAACATCCCTGGAGCCAGCGGACCGAAGATCTTTATGCGGCCGTGCACTCTGCACTGGTTGCCGAACTCAGCGAGCGTGGCCTCGAGGCAAGGCTTGCCGCGTCTGATCCAACGCGGGCGGAGGAGTTTTTCTGCTTCAGTCGACGGTCATTCGGTGATGTCGTCGTACAGCAGCCCGATGCGGGAGCACCGGCACGTGATGACAAGGTGCTGGGGAGTGCCCAGCGGAGGCTGGCGGGAGTTGTCCTGCAGCATGGCAGCCTGCTGCTGAGGAAGCATCCGCTGATGTCCGGGGCGGCGAGCCATCCTGGGTTGGCGGAGTTGGCTGGCGTTGCTGAGTCGGACACCGACATGATGGTACGTGGCTGGTTAGAACGGTTGGCAGCCAGCCTGGGCGGCGACCTGCGTGAATGCGCTGGCCCCTCATGGAAATCTCACGATGTCGACGTCGTCGCAAAGGCCAGGCGGTATGCCAGTCAGGACTGGCTAAGCCGCCGTTGAGCGGGAAAAAGCCGGTCGCCATCGCTGCTGGTGGTCTGGCCGCTCATGCGAGGGGTCGTGGTCTGGCTCCACTGGACTTCACTCGCTCAGAGTGATAGCGTTTGGGTATTGGTTCGTGACTGAGTTTTTCATTTGTCCCAACTCATCAGAAGCGATCCGGGGGTTCCTTATGGTTGCTATGAACTCTGTTCGAGACAGGTTGTATGATCTCCAAACTGATCATCGCCTCCGGCAAACGTGCCGGCCGGGCGATTTCGATGAAACGGGACAAACTTCTTATTGGTCGTGCCGAGGAATGTGACCTGCGGCCTCTTAGTGAAGAGGTAAGCCGGCGGCATTGCGCGATCGTGAAAAAAGAGGACGCGTTGTGGGCGGAGGACCTCCGTAGCCGCAACGGCACCTTTGTGAACGGCCTCCGCATCAGTGAGCCCCAGCAGCTCGCCGACGGCGATCTGGTGCGGGTAGGGTCGCTCGAGCTGAAGGTTACTGTTGCTCCGGAGCCGCCTCTGGAAACAGAAGAGGACATCTCTCGGCTGTTGCTCGGCGGCGACGATCCTGTCGGGATGCATGATACGACCCGTTCTCTACAGGCCGTTGAGGACTCAGCGATTGTTCACGGAACTGCTGAGCCGCGTGGAAAAGAGGGGGCGGCCGCAACCGTCGTGTCTTCTGAGAATGTGGAAAAGCAGCCAGGGGCCGATGAGGGGAAGTCAGACGACGACTCTGATATTTCAAACCACGGCCGTACGGTCGAAGAGATCCTCAAGTCGCGTTCAAAGCCGGGCCAGCTTCCCAAGGTAGCCAAGGCGGACGGTTCGAGCCGTGATGCTGCGGCTGAGGCACTCCGGAAATACTTCGGAAATCGCTGATTCTTGTAGTCAAGTGGCCGTACGGCCGGCACAAGCAGCACCACCGGAATTGGCCTGAAATTTTTTCTGACCGGTGCCGCTTCGCTGCGCCTCATGGGCCATACTTTCGCAGTGATCCGTGTCACCGCCTGGCTTTGCCCGGCCGGCAGGGTCCCCTCAGTTTTTCTCGCCCCTGGCCGGGGCCCGCACCCAGCGGTCTGTTCAACCACTGCTTTGGAGAATTTCCATGTCCATCCAGACGCCTCGGTTTCGTGGAGTCGATCCTGCCACGTGTGAACGGGACTACGATTCGGCTGAGCTTGAATTCATGCAGGCTCTCGAACACTACAAAAAGGCGACGGGACGCCGTTTTCCGAGCTCGAGCGAGATCCTTGGCGTGGTTCGATCGCTGGGGTATATCCGCGTAATGCCCGTTTCCACCGGGCAGTAGTCGCTGCTCCCGGGGGGTGGCAAGAGGCTGCCGCTGCACGATTGGTCGGCCTGCCGGTTCCGTGAACCGATCTTGCCGGTGGCCCGGCCCGCTCGATAGTGTCTGCGTATTCCCGGCCGGGTGGTCTGGTTCGGGAAAAGTCTCCCAAGCGCTGCCCGCTGCCGAGCTGCATATGCCGCAGGTCTTCAGGCTGACAATTCAACCCCGCAGGGTGCTCTTGCTGCTTGCGGCAGTGGCCCTGGGACTCATCACGGGCTGTGGCCGCCTTTCAGGCACGGATTCCAGCGAAGGGGTAAAGCTCTATCAGCAGGGCAACTACCTCGGCGCCGTAAATTCCTTTCAGCGTGCCCTCGATAGCCAGCCTGGGAATCCCGATTGTTTTTACAACCTCGGTGCTACGTATCACCAGCAGGCGAAACTGTTTGGCCGTGCCGGCGATCTGGAGACGGCTGAACAGTATTACCATCTCTGCTTGGCCAGAAGCCCAAATCACCCGGCCTGCCAGAGGGGACTGGCTGTGCTTCTTGTCGAGACGGGGCGGTCACCCGAGGCGCTGGAGCAACTCCAGCAGTGGGCGGCTCGGGAGCCGAATAATGCTGAGCCCCGCATCGAATTGGCCCGCATCTGCCACGAGCAGGGAGATGAATTCGATGCCGAGAACTATCTGGTTGATGCGGTCGCGCTAGACCCCGACAACCCCCGGGCACTCGTCGCACTCGGGCAGATCAGAGAGGCCTCTGGTGACTCACGGCAGGCCCTCGCCAACTATTCCAGGGCCTTGGAGATCGACCGCAATCAGCCGACGGTTGTGGCAAAAGTGGCGACGCTTGCGGGGGACACCTCTGCCCCTGTGATTGCCACCGCACCTGCTGGTGGCGGAGCGTCTTACCCACCCCGGTGAATTCGGGAGGAAACCAGCGCCCGTTGACCCTGCTCCCGGTGGCCCCGTATCCTCAGCAGAATGCCGAGTTTGTTCCTACGCGGGCAGCACGGCGATGGCGGTGCGGGTCGAGGCCCCAGTCGTTCCAACCGACGATGGGCGCAACTGTTCGTATTTCACGGAAAGAAGCCGCTAGCGTGATGGAGTCAGATTCGGACTGTGACGGAGAAATTCATGGCAACGGTGGCTGACAGGGTGTTCAACTTCTCTGCGGGGCCGGCCGTTCTGCCTGTCACCGTGCTCGAGCGTGCTCGGGAGGAACTTTTAGGCCTCCCCGGCGTCGGTATGTCGGTGCTTGAAATCAGTCATCGCAGTAAGCCCTTCGATGAGATTCTTGATCGCACCCTGGCCGCCTTAAACCAGCTACTGGGAGTTGGCGACGACCATGAGGTTGTCTTGCTCCAGGGAGGTGCAAGTCTCCAGTTCGCCATGGTGCCAATGAACCTCCTGCCAGGGCAGCCGGGAGCGGCCAAGTGGCCGAGCCTGCCCGATGTCGGACAGTCACCGCTTGTCTGTGACGCCTCGAGTGACTTTCTCTCACGACCGGTCGACATCGCTCGCTATGGCCTGCTCTATGCGTGTGCTCAGAAAAATGCAGGCATTGCCGGCGTTACCACGGTCGTCATTCGGAAAGATCTGCTCGAGCGTTCTGGGGAGCATCTGCCGGCAATGCTCGACTACCGCACGTTTGTTTCCAAGGGGTCGCGGCCAAACACCCCGCCGGTGTTTGCGATCTATATTCTTGGCCTCGTCTGCGACTGGTTGCTGAACGATGTCGGTGGTCTGGAAGAAGTAGCCCGCCGAAATGCGGCAAAGGCAGCACTGCTCTACGAGGCGATTGATGCCTCCGGGGGCTTCTATCAGGGACATGCGGAGCCGGCGTGCCGGTCAGAAATGAATGTGACGTTCCGTCTGCCGACACCGGAATTGGAGCAGGCCTTTCTGGCGGAAGCCTTGGCCCAGGGGCTCTCTGACCTGAAAGGCCACCGATCCGTAGGGGGAATTCGTGCCAGCGTCTACAATGCGATGCCAGTCGAGGGTGTGCAGTCCCTACGAGATTTCATGAACGACTTCAGGAATGCCAAAGGCTGAACCTGCTTTGCCAATGGATACCATCGCGGTTGCGGAGGCGTTGCTTTCGCAGTTGCGAACCTTTCGCAGCCCAAGCGGTTGGCGATTCACCACCTTCCTCCCGCTTGACAACAGCAACTCACAACGAGAATTTCCCCCGGAAAAGTGGCCACGGCCACTGTGACCTATGCCCTCGATAATTGTGCTCGACAAACTCAGCCCTGATGGGCTTGCCCTTCTCGATGCTGCCGCCGAGGCCGGAATGAGTTACGAGGTTCGAACGGGCCTCGCCGGTGATGAGCTACGGGAAGCACTGGCCCAGCACGATGGGGCAATCTGTCGGAGCGGTGTAAAGATCACGGCTGACGTGTTGGCTGGTAACCAGCGGCTGCGGGCGATCGTGCGGGCTGGTGTTGGTACCGACAACATTGATAAGCAGGCCGCGACCCGGCAAGGCATTGTTGTGATGAACACGCCGGCTGGTAACACCGTCAGCACGGCTGAGCATGCCTTCGCATTGATTCTTGCCCTCTCGCGAAATATCGCCGCGGCTGATGCCAGCATGCGATCGCACCGCTGGGAGCGGGGGAAGTTCATGGGGGCCCAGCTTGCAGGGAAGACGTTGGGCATTGTCGGCATGGGGCGAATTGGGCAGGCGGTGGCCCAGCGGGCCCGAGCCTTCGACATGCGGGTTGTTGGGTTCGATCCATTTCTGGCAACCGAGCGAGCGGGTGAACTGGGCGTCGAGTTAGTCGATCGTGTCCGCGACATGCTGCCGGAGGTTGATTACCTCACGGTCCACACCCCGCTGACTGCCGATACGCGGCACCTCATCGGGAAGGAAGAATTGGCAATCCTGAAGCCCGGTGTGCGGCTGATCAATTGTGCTCGGGGCGGAATTTATGACGAAGCGGCACTGCTGGAAGGGCTTTCCAGCGGGGTCATCGCTGGCGTTGCGCTCGATGTTTTTGAAGACGAGCCCTGCACTGAGAGCCCGCTATTTGATCTGCCTGGTGTGTTGGTTACACCACACCTCGGAGCCAGTACGGAAGAAGCACAGTCGCAGGTTGCGATTGAAGGCGTCGGCCTGTTGACAGATTTCCTGAAGACAGGAACCGTTCGTCATTCAGTGAACACAAGCCCGATTGATCCAGCAGCCCTTGAGGGGGTGCGTGGCTTTCTCGATCTTGGCTGGCGACTGGGCATGCTCCTCTCACAATTAGACGATCATCCGCCGAAGTCGGTTTCGATCGCCTATCGTGGAGAAATTGCGTCACGAAATACCCGGCTGGTGACGGCTGCCTTTGCAGCAGGGCTGCTTGAGACCGCCCTGGAAGATGTCAATATCATCAATGCCGAAATGTTGCTCCGGGAGCGAGGCATTGAACTGGTCGAGCAAAGCCGTACTGATCCAGGGGCGTTTAGTTCCGTCGTTGCGGTTGATCTCGTAGCCGGTGATCATGTGCACCGTGCGGCCGGCACGCTTTTTGGGAGGTCAATGCCCCGACTGGTGCAGCTTGAAGGGCATCGGCTTGAGGCATACCTTGATGGCACCCTGCTTGTCTTCATGCATCAGGATGTTCCGGGCATCATCGGGAATGTAGGGACAGCTTTTGGCGGAAGTGGGGTCAACATCGCCCAGATGACGGTGGGCCGCTCAGCTCCGGGTGGTGACGCGATTGGGGTGCTCAGTCTCGATCAGGAACCGTCGCAGGAGGCACTTGCCAAGGTGCGTGCCTGTGATGGCGTCTGCTCAGCGCGGGTCTGCACCCTGCCGGCGGCTGGCCAACTGCCCTATTGGATGGCGGGCTCCTCGGCACGAGGCTAGGTGACCGGCTTTCGTTGCTGACGGCGCCGGTTGCTGCCCCTGGGAAGTTGGAGTCTTTTCCGTGCAGGTGCGTTCATGGCAGGTCTTGAAAGCAACCACCGCAATCGATCCTGGTGTCGTCAGTTGGGACGGTTGAGATGCCGCAATAGCTTGGCCATGTGCCTCGTGTGGATTGTCTGGAGTGCGGTTGGATCGCCGGCGTGGTCAGCTCCCTCAAGCCAGGAAACAGTCCCCGAGCAGGCTGCCCGGCGTCTGCTTGCTGCGCTTTCTGAGCGAGGCTACCACGATACGGCACTCGCCCTGCTCGATCGGCTGACTGAGGATCTCGATCTGTCAGCAGATTTCCGTGAAACCCTTCCGTTGCGGCGGGCTGCGGAACAGATTGCCCTTGTTCGGTTTGATCCTGATCTCGAGAAACGCCAGCGTGTCTACGAAGAGGCTCGGCGTGAGCTTGACCAGATGCTCTCTGGTCGACCAGGACCGGCTCTCCTTGCCGAGGCGGCCTTGCAGCGGGGCGTGCTCTTTCTTGAGCAAGGGCGGCTGGCCCGGCTTACGGCAACCGTACAGCCTGCTGATGAGGCGGCAAGCCTCTTCTCCCGCGCCATTGCCGCGTTGGTTGGTCCAGATGAGGCGGTGACGGCCCAGCTCGCTTTTCGACAGGAACAAGAAGTAGTCGAGCGTGATTTGGCCGGTTACCGAGGGAGACGGCTTGGCCGCCGT
>RGBY01000190.1 GCA_009919445.1 Planctomycetia bacterium | reverse complement strand
TAGCTGTGGCCGTCAGGGCCAAGGTTGGTGGCGAACCAAGCAGCTGGCGGATCTCACCCACCCGTGTGTAGTCAGGCCGGAAGTCATGTCCCCATTGGCTAACGCAGTGAGCCTCGTCTATGGCCAGCAACGATACTTGTCGCTGGGTGATAACCTCACGAAAGTCGGCCTTTTGGAAACGCTCAGGCGTGATGTAGAGCAGCCGGTACTGGCCCTTGGCGATACCCGCATAGCGGGCCTGCCGCTGTTCTTTGGAAAGTGATGAGTTGATGAAGGTCGCATCGATTCCCCGGCGAGTGAGGGCGTCGACCTGATCCTTCATCAGGGCAATCAATGGGCTGAGCACCACAGTCAGGCCATCAAGCAGCAGGGCTGGCAACTGATAGCAGAGACTCTTCCCGCCACCGGTCGGCATCAGCACCAGGCTGTGCCTGCCAGCGAGCGTGCGGTCGATGATTGCCTGTTGGTTGCCCTGAAAGCTGGCATGGCCAAAGACGTCTTGAAGAAGTGCCACAGGTGTGGGGCTGGCAGTCATTTGGTCTGCTGGGCAGCGTTGCTTCTGGCGGCGGCCGCTGCAAACGCAGCAGGGTCGTCAAGTGTGAACATGTGGCCGTGGTCGGCGGTGACAATCACGACGGTATCGTCCCAGCCGCCATGAGTCTCGATCCAGGTAAAGAGTGCAGCAACGGCGGCATCACCGCTCTGCACGGCGCCGATGGCAGTGTCGATATTGTTGGCGTGGGAGGCCCAGTCAACATCACCCGCCTCAAGGAGCAGCCAGAAAGGACGGCTACCGCTGCTGAGCACATCGAGTGCTGTAGTGGTCATCTCGGCCAGTGTTGGATTTTCCGTAAGGTCGGCTTCTGTGTAGGGCGTTAGCCGGGCGTATTTCTTGCGGAGATCGTCGGCAATGCCAGCGTCAATGCGGCCACCGACCGGGTTATAGTCGCCACAGGCTGTTTGAAAGGGCAGGTGACCGTCGGCCGTGCCGAAAAAGCCGAACAGTGGTCGGCCAGCTGTGATTGCCGCGGTCGCGGCTTCGGTGAGGACCTCGTGCCCGCGGCGGCCCGCCGTTCGAGTTGCAACCTGATAGCCTCCGCCGCTTTCGGCATCGATCGCTTGCAGCGTCGAGTCGGCTAGGTACTTGTTGCCCGGCTCAAAGTTGTGGCCCTGCTGGTTGTCTTGCTTGACGGAGACACCGTGCCCGGTACCAATGAGCACATCGAGGCCCGGTGCAGGATCGGTTCGTCGCGAGACGGAAGGCTGTCCTAACAGATCACGGGTGATGTCCTGGTAGTCATCACGGCTGACGTTTGTGGCATAGGCACAGGCCGGCGTCGCATGAGAGATCGGCACGCTGGTGACAGCACCGACCGCATAGCCTTGCTGCTGCAAACTGATGCCCAGCGGCTTGAGTGGTTGGCCTGCAGGATCGACATTAATCGCCTTGTTGAAAGTCTTCTTGCCACTGCACAAGGCTGTTGCCGAAGCAGCAGAGTCAACGACTGCATGCGGGCAGTCACGGTCGTTGCCGATCAGATACCGGCTGTCAGCGAGCCGGTCCCACGGCGTGCTGCCACCGCGGCGAACGTCGTAGCCTCCTGGGATCTTTCCGCCCGGCGTGGTCACGATCTGGGCATCAACGTTGAATTCGGTGCCTTTGTTGGCTGGGCTGGTGACGCACCAGCCGAAGTCGGTTGGTACCTTTTGATAGCGCTGGAAAGCAAAGACATTGCCCCGACCCTCGCGGTAGGGTACCTCACAAGTAGCGGCGATTGCGGCAGTGCGGGTGGTGTGCCAGTCGAGACCATCAAAGACCACCAGCACGATACGCTTGGCACCGGCTGAAGCAGCTTGCAGCTGCAAGTGATAGATGTCGGTCTGGTCAAAGTAGTCTGCCTCGGGGTTCAGCGTGTTGGTCGGCAACTGCCCGTAGATCGCTTCAAGCTGGGAGGCATCTCGGTAAGGACTGTTGGCCCCGCGCAGGCTGTCCAGGCCAATCCCGAAAGAATAGACCGGGATTAGCCGGTTGGAGTGGTTGGACCAGGTCACATACTTACCCGGCTGATCGCCCCAGTGGCCCCAGTCGGCGCGGCCTGAAACTTCAGCCTCAATCTGGAGTTCGCGAATCGGATCATCGGCAGCCTGAGCAATGGGAGCAGCAAGAAGACAACAGACGAGACAGAACAAGAAGAACCGGTGCATGTGTCAGCTTTCTGGCCAATGGTAAGACTTTTGCTGCCGGAAGCCGTGCAGCTGGAGCGAGCCGTCATGATGAATATCGACAGTTGAGTAGGCATTATTGCCGGATCCGCTTCCTTCCACCATTGCCACATGGGTGCAGTAATGAATGCGGCCGATTTCCCGGTAATCATTCTTGTGGCTGTGTCCTTGAAAGACCGCAAGCACCCGCCCCGAACGCTCCAAAAGCTGCCGCACAGCGGCATTGTTCCGTACGCCGTGTTTGTCGCCGACATCGAGCCGCTGGTGAGCGAAGACAATGACCGGCTCATGGCCGCTGGCGAGTTCCCCTTCTAGCCATTCCAGTTCATGCGGCGGAATATTGGTGTCGGTCCAGACGAAGTTTTTGCGGCCGTAAGGCAGGCCGTCGTGGCGAAAGCAGGCATCAAGCACAAGAAAATGAATGCCTGATCGGTGGAATGCATAGAAAGATTCTTTCTGATGAACCTCATCAAGAAACTCTTCCTTTCGCAGGGTGTCAACGCAGTGGTTGCCCAAGACATAGTGCCGCTCTGCACAGATTAAGGCGAACTCGTGGTCAACCCGACGCAAGTAGCCCAGTTCAGTTGGCACGCTATCGGCCCGATCGATCAGATCACCCAGTTCAACCAGGAAATCAAGGGAGTCGTTTTCAAAGTGATCGGCTGCCTCTGCCAGTTTGTCGAGAGTCTCGCGGTAGTAGCGAGTGCCGGCCGCCGGTTTGTCGGCATAGTGGAGATCAGTGATCAGACCAAACCGCAAGATAGGTTTTTCAGCAGCGGCTGCCAGAACTGGAGGAATGGTTGCAGCCGCCGTAAGAACCAGCGTCGCTTCCTGCAAAAAATGGCGACGCGGCTGCTGAACGTGGTGGAGAGGGAAGGTCATCTTTGCAATTCATCGTAGTGAATAGATGATCAACGCCCGCGAGCCAAATCAAACTTCCTCGAATGGGCTCATTTGTGCGGGGTGCCGACCCTGGTGTTTCTCGAGGCTTTCGGTTCAGCGGCGTTCTCTTCTATCCCAACTTTGCGGTGGGTTCTTTTTGTAGCGTGGGGCCGCGTCTTTCTCTGGAAAGGTTGCCGCAATCGCGGAGAGTCGCTGGAGTGCTGCAACGGCGGCTGGGTCATGTGAGGCAATGAGATCCTCCTCTTCCCAGGGGTCGGTAATCAGGTCAAACAGTTTGGCAGGCTTGCGGTCTGTGCCAATCCAAAGCTTGAAGCGTTTATCTCGCAGGACGCGGTCATCATAAGGAAGTTTTGGAACCACACGCCCGTCGCGGAGCGTGGCAGCACCACCACCCATCGACATGATCCAGGAACGCGGGCTGTCCTCAGTCTGGCCCAGAATCAGCGGTGCGAAGGACTGGCCATCGACAACGGTACCCGTGGGGATTGTGCCCTCACCCAGTTCAGCGAAGGTCGGAAGGATATCGGTGAAGTCAATCAGGGCGTCGGTCTCGACTCCAGCTGGAACTTTGCCCGGGCAGTTCACGATGAAGGGCTGGGCCGTGCCATTCTGTTCCGACATTTTCACCTTACCACCCTGAACAACCCGCCCCAGCCGTTTATTGCGCTGGCCACCGGTGCCGTTGTCGGTGGTGAAAACGATGATCGTGTTGTCACGAATTTTCGCCTCGTCGAGAGCGGCTACGAGTTTGCCGACCAATTTGTCGGTGTAGCGAACCATTCCCGCAAATCGTGCACGCTTCGCCTCGCCATCCGTGTGCGTTTCGTTTTTGTTGTCAGGAGTGGTCGTGAGGGGGCCGTGAGTAAGTGCCATCGGGTAATACAGCAGCATTGGCTCATCTTTGTGCTGGCCGATGAAGTCAATCAGGTAATCGCAGTACACGTCAGGCCCAAACTTCCCCTGATGCGTCTTGCTGCCCTGGCCCTGGGTGTTGATGTAGGGATTCCAGTAGCGGTTCTCACTCGGTGGGTTTCCGGCTTCGTAACCCGTCCACATGCACCATGCGTCGAAGCCGGCCTCATGCATGGCAGTGGGCTCGACTCGGTAGTCGTCGATCTGCCACTTGCCGGCGGCACAGGTTGCATAGCCGGCATCACGCAGCACGTTCGCATAGGAACTGTTCAGTGTAGCGTCGAAGTGACCGCCTGCTCCCCAGCGGGGCACATCCCAGTGGTTCGTCCAGCCATGACGAAACGGATACTGCCCAGTCAGCAAGGTGACCCGGGTCGGGGTGCACTGCGGCATGCACCAGGCATTGTTGAATTTCATTCCCCCGTCAGCCAGGGCGTCAATATGCGGCGTCTCAATGTCTTCCGCGCCGTAGCAGCCGATCCATTCTTTCCCTAAGTCATCGACGAGGATGAAAAGAATGTTGGGTTTCTCAGCTTGGGGGGCAGCGAAGCAAGCCGACGCGAAAGGAACCAACAAGCAGCTAGCGGCGAGGACAAAAACGTTTAGAGCAAATCTGTTCATGGCTTGTTTTTGGGGAGGATGCACGGGTGCAGTGGCCTGTGGGGCGAGGAACGTCGGAGGCGGCTGCCAGCCTCGGTGTCTTTTCAATGTCTGGTGCGACGGGATCTTACGGATTGGGCAGGGCGTTGTTGCAGAGTGTAAAAGTCGCAACAACCGCACGATGGTCCGAGGGATAGGGAGCGACAACGATCTCTGCGTTCTCGTCGTTTTCCCCAATAACCTTTGCGTCGGTCACCGTTACGCCTCTGCCTTTGAAATAC
>RGBY01000189.1 GCA_009919445.1 Planctomycetia bacterium | reverse complement strand
TGTTGGTGTCTGCGTGCCGGGCGGAGCGGCAGCGTATCCGTCCACCCTGTTGATGACAGTCGTGCCAGCTCAGGTGGCCGGTGTGCCTGAGATTGTGGTGGTGGCACCACCCACAGAGTTTGGTTCAGAGAATCGGCATGTGCTGGCGACCTGCCATGAACTTGGCGTGAAAACGGTCCTGCGAGCAGGTGGGGCGCAGGCGGTTGCCGCCATGGCCTATGGCCTTGAGGATCTGGCTCGCGTTGACATTATTGTGGGGCCGGGCAACCTCTTCGTGGCCTTGGCCAAGGAATATGTCTACGGCGATGTGGCGATTGATTCGATTGCCGGCCCCAGTGAAATTGTCGTCGTCGCTGACGATGGCGGGAATCCTGAAACGATTGCAGCAGATCTGCTCGCTCAGGCGGAACACTCACCGGGGTCAGCCATCCTGCTGACGGCAAGTGAGGCTTTGGCCACTGCGGTCGAGGCAGCAGTGGCTCGGCGGCTGGCCATTCTGGAACGGGCCGATCTTACCCGTGACAGTCTGGAGCGGTTTGGCGCGGTCGTGGTCACGACCAGCGATGTGGAGTCTGCGGAACTTGCCAACGAACTTGCTGCGGAGCACCTTTCGGTCGACACGCGTGACCCAGAGGCAACGCTGGCCTCAATCCGGCATGCGGGTGCCGCCTTTCTCGGCCCCTTCAGTCCAGTGGCGGCAGGTGACTATGCTGCTGGGCCCTCACACGTTTTGCCCACCGGGGGGACGGCACGGTTTGCTGCCGGCTTGTCGGCCAACCACTTTCTCCGCAGTGGCAGCGTGATCTCGTTGGCTGAGGCTGATCTCGCAGAGATGGCCGCTGACATTCACCTGCTGGCTGATACCGAAGGGCTCACGGCTCACCGGAGGAGCGTCGAGGCCAGGTTTGCAGAGTGAGTGAGCCGCCAAAAAACGCTCAGCCGGTTGTTCTTTTTTTCAGCTCCCCGCCAGTGTCTCGAGCGGGCTGCCGGACTGAATTCTGCGGCAGCCGCTCCGGCTTCTGATGACGGACCCGCCGGTTGTGACGATTGAATCGGCTGGGAGGAAGCGGGACGAATGTTGGGTTTTGTGGGCTACACTTGAGGAAACGCCCTGTGACGCGGAAGACCGCCTCACCGAGGCGGACTGAGACGCACCGAGGCGACAGACCAGACCGAGCACCCGTCCATGGCCAGCAATATAGAGTCCGCTCCAGAGTCCGCTGCGGCCCTCGTTCGGCCAGCAATAGCCGCCATTGCAGGCTACGTGCCAGGAGAGCAGCCGCAGGGCGGTGTCTGGACCAAGCTGAACACCAACGAAAATCCTTACCCACCATCACCGGCTGTGGCTGAAGCGGTGGCGGCTGTCTGTGCCGGCCGCACGCTTGCCAAATATCCCGATCCGTTGGCAACCCACTTTCGTGAACAAGCTGCCAGCGTGCTTGGTGTCACGCCGGAGATGATCCTCTGCGGCAATGGCAGTGATGACCTGCTCACCATTTTGGTGCGGACCTACGTCGGTGAAGGGGAGGCCCTGCGGGTGCCAACGCCGAGCTACATCCTCTACCGGACGCTGGCTGACATCCAAGGGGTGGACTGTGACGAGGTCGCCTTCAATGCTGACTGGTCCTTGCCAGCAGCCTTCGGAGAGCCCATGACTCCAGCGGGAAAGCCTGTCAAACTCGCGATTGTGCCTAACCCCAACAGCCCGTCAGGCACGCTCCTGTCACCTGACGTGCTTTTGCAACTTGCCGAGCAGCTCCCCTGTCCACTGGTGGTTGATGAAGCCTACGGTGACTTTGGTGAGACCAACTGCCTCGACCTTGTTCGGCAGAGTGAGCGAGTGATTGTGACCCGGTCGCTGAGTAAGTCGTACGCCCTTGCTGGCATTCGCTTTGGCTTCGCCGTGGCCCAGCCGGGTGTGATTGAGCAGCTTCGGAAAGTGAAAGACTCGTACAACTGTGATGCCATCTCGATCGCTGCGGCGACGGCAGCGGTTGCCGATCAAGACTGGCTGGCTGCCAATCAGGCTGCGATTCGGGCCACTCGGGACCGGCTTAGCGGGGCACTCCGTCAACTTGGCTTTGCAGTGATCGACAGTCAGGCCAACTTCGTTTGGTGCACCCACTCCGCTCATTCCCATCGGTCGATCTATGAGGCCCTCAAGGCTCGCCAGATCCTCGTGCGGTTCATGCAGTACGCCGGCTGGGGAGATGGATTACGAATCACCGTCGGCACCGATGCCGAAATCGATACACTCCTGGCCGTCCTTCCCGACGTGCTCAGGCAGACTAGTTGCTGAAGGGAGACGGGTTTGGCACGCACGAAGACTCTAAGCCGGAAAACATCCGAGACCGAGATCAGCCTCACGGTCGATCTCGATGGCACGGGCCGCGCTGAAATTGAGACCGGCCTCGGTTTTTTTGACCACATGCTGACGTTGCTGGCTGGTCATTCGCTCTTTGATCTGAAGATTGCCTGCGCCGGTGATCTGCACGTTGACGGCCATCACACCGTTGAGGATGTGGGTCGCTGCCTTGGTGCTGCGCTGAAAGACTGCCTTGGTGATCGACGGGGCATCCGCCGGTACGGTCATGCGATCTTGCCAATGGATGAGTCACTCGTCACCGCTGCGGTTGACCTGGGTGGCCGGGCAGCCTGTGTGCTGGCAGTCGACTTTCCGGTGCCGGCTATTGGCAGCTTCGACGTCCAGCTAGTCGAGGTCTTCTGGGAGAGTTTCGCGGCTACAGCCGGGGCAAACATGCATGCTGTTCTGCATCATGGCAGCAATGCCCATCACATCGCCGAGGCGGTCTTCAAGGCGACGGCCCGGAGCCTGCGGATGGCCGTTGAGTTTGATCCCCGGCAGCCTGGTGTGCCCAGCACGAAGGGTGTTTTGACGGACCAGTAAATTCCTCACGGCCGCTCCTGCAGAGCCGGCCTCAACCCAGAGGCAGAGGCCGGCCGCAGGCCGAGAGAGGGCAGTCTGGTCGCTTCGGCTTCCGGCATCTGTTCGCTGCGAAAGCCGCAGCCGTTTACTCGTTGACGTAGGTCTCGAGGAAACGGGCAAGGCTGTGAAAGTCACAGCCGCGTTCAACATAGCGAACCACGGTCACCAGCGTGTTGGGGTCAACCAGTTCTTCAAATGGCACATAGTTGAGATCGAGCTGTCCCGAGACACTCACCATCACGCCATTGAGACCCCGTTCAGCAAGTGCGCGATACCCACCCACGCCGAGCTGGCTGCCGAGCATCACATCGAAGGCATGAGGTTTTGAGCAGCGGGCCTCGTAGCCGAGTTGCAGACCGACGACTTTTCGACTCTTTCCGGTCTGCCGTTCGTATTCATCCCCAACCAGTTTGGCAAACATTCGGCCGAGTTGAATCTGGGCAATCGAAATATGGCCGTGCTCATCGCGGGGTACGCCCTTGAGCTGCTCACTCGGCAGGTATTCGGCCAAGCCCTCGGCCAGGACAATTACGCCGTACTGCTTGTGCTCTTTCTCTTCACGGACCCGCATGGTTTTGACGATACGGGAAACCACCTCATCGACGTTCATGACCGGCTTGACCCGGGTCTGGCCGTCCGCGTCGGTGACGGTCTCTTCTGTGCGGTACTTGCCGTGGATGTCTTCCACGCTGATCACAAGGCTGGCTTCACCGGAGATGGCTGCCCCGTAGGCCAGCCAGCCGGCGCTGCGGCCCATGGTTTCGCAGATGAAGTAGGCGCGACCGGCGTCGGCGTCATAGAGCAGGTTGCGGATTTCGCCCCCGAGGAAATCGACAGCGGTGAAGTAGCCGAAGGTGAAGTCGATGCCCATGTAGTCATTGTCGATGGTCTTGGGCAGGTGGACGACCGGAATCCGCGGTGAGTCAGCTGGCAGGCGGTCCTGGTAGAGCTTGAACTTGTTGGCAGTCTTCAGGGTGTCGTCGCCACCGATCGAAATCAGTGCCTCAACGCCAAGCGACCGCAGCCCTTCGTAGACATTTTTTAGCGGAGCGACCCGCTCAGCGTCATCGAAGTGTGCCGGTGCTGAGATGTGTTTGCCCGGGTTGGTGCGGGCGGTCCCGAGCATGATGCCCTGACCAGAGCGGGTCCGTTTGAGGAACTCAGGGGTAACCTTGATGTAGTCTTCGCCCTCGACCAGTGGCTTCTCCGCCGAAAAGCCGGCCAGTGAGGAGTAGCCATGCTTCATCCCGATTACTTCGGTGCCTTCTCGCATGAACGAGGTGGCAGCAGTCGAAATCACCGCGTTGGCGCCCGGGGCAGGGCCGCCGGCAAACAGGATGGCAACGCGATTAAAGTGATGGGCCGCTTTCGGCGGACGGGAGAGGGACTCAGCCATGAAAACAGGAACTCCAAAAGGGGAAAAGGCTACTTGTCACCGGGCTGACAGGAATCTACCAAGCAGGCGATGGCTTTCACAGGGGGGAGCCGCTAGGGGCGGGTCAGAATGTTCGTCACTCTCATCATTCGACGGGCCAGAAGAAGGTGCCACTACGGTGGGCTGCTGCCGGGGCTACGCCAGTCTGAAAAAGCGTGCGGCCCGTCGCGTTGCACGCCGGAATCCATGCCTCGGCTTCGCGACACACCCAAGTGGCCGTGCAAGGCACGCGTTAGTCGGCCAGCATTCGCTCGACAAACTTGGTGTCGATGGTGGCGTCATGAAACGCGGAGTGGCCAAGCAGGTCGAGATGTAGGGGCACTGTGGTGGCGATGCCTTTAATCTGCAATTCGCGGAGCGCACGGGTCATCGTCTCGATGGCCTCGCCTCTGGTCGGCTGATGCACAATCAGTTTGCCGATGAGCGAGTCATAGTATGGGGGGACGACATAGCCGGTTGTTGCGTGAGAGTCGAAGCGGACGCCAAAGCCCCCGGGGGCGATCAGTTGCTCGATCTTGCCGGGGCAGGGGCGGAAGTT
>RGBY01000188.1 GCA_009919445.1 Planctomycetia bacterium | reverse complement strand
GAGACCGTCTCGCTCGAAAGGCCCATGTTGATGACCATGCCGGTCGTGCCAGTGTCCTCCAGCCAACAGTCGAAGAGGGCCACCCAGCGGCCGCCGTATGTGATCGAATCACCAAGGACAACAATGCGGTGAGCCTGCTTGAGTGCATCAAGAATCTCATTCGCACCGTCAGCAGGTCGCGGTTCGGCTGCCGGGCTGATGCCGGCAGCGGCCAGATGGACAGCCATCGCTGTCATCAAAAGGCGGGCCGAGAGCCAGAGGCGGGCTGAAGAAACACGCAATTCCATTGACAGGTTTCCACGAGGACAGGAACCAGAGGTGATGGGGTGATCAATATGTGGCCGGAGTCAGCCAGCTATTGGCCACCAGGTGTTGCCCCTTCGCGAATGGCAAAGAGGTGACTACGGTTGGCAATGTAGAGCGTGTTATCAACCACAATAGGTGTTGAATAGACACTGTTGCCCATATTGATCTCATTGAGCAGGTCCATTTCTGCGGCCAGCCGGAAGATGCAGATGTCGCCATCTTCATCACCAATGTAGACCTTGCCATCGACGATCAGTGGAGAGCCCCAACTGGCTGCCAGCATGTCGTGGGTCCAGTGCGGAAGGCCGGTCTTCACGTCCAGGCAATGGAAGAGCCCGCTAAAGTCAGCAATGAAGAGGAGGCCGTCTTTGATTGCGACAGTGCCACAGGTGCGATGCATGGTCTCTTCGAATGAGAGTTTGCCATTCCCGTCGGCATCATGGCCTGGATAGTGCCAGACTGCCGCAGAGTTTGGGTTGGGGCGGGAAACCTCCCCTTCCTCCTTGATCACGGCCTGAAGGCGACGGTGGGGCAACGGCGTGTCAGGATCATCGAGGCTGACAGCCAGTTCGGGGCTGGTGTCTCCGCGCTTGGTTGGATCGATACACCAGAGGTGGCCGACCCCCTCGCCATGTTCGGGGTCTTCGCCAACAGCGATATAGACCAGCCCTTCATGGAAGACGGGGGTGCCGATGATGTGGTTCCGATCAGCCCGGCCGCCCAGGGTGTATTTCGATTCCTTCGGGTTACAGTCGAACTGCCAGAGCAGCTTGGCCCCACCCTCGCCATCTCCACGGGCATCGAAGGCATAGAGCCAGCCATCGCCGCCCCCAAAAAAGACCTGCGGCACGCCATCGACTTCGGCATAGCCCGGGCTCGACCATTGGCCATGAAGCACGTTTGCTCCCGGTGAGGAGTCGGTCCAAAGGACAGTGCCATCTCGTTTATCGAGACAGAGAAAGCTCGGAGCCTTGGGGTTTGGCAGGTTGATGTGTCCTTCATCGACACCATTGCTGGTGTTGACGAAAAGCATGTCGCCAGCAGACGTGACACTGCAGGAACACATGTTGTGCTGCGAGACGCCCAGCTCTTTCATCATGTTGAGCACCCAGATAACATCAGCCTCGGTCTCGGCGGGAACCGGCTCAGCCGTGAAGGGGCCGTCATTTTCACCGTCTCGGAAGCCTTCGGTGTCGAGGCATTTCACCTCACCACGGCTGGAGACGTACCAGAGCCGATCGCCCTCCACCAGCGGGGCACAGCAGATGCCTTGCAGGGGCCAGTCATGCACCCGGCCAGTGGGGAGTTTCTCACTGGAATCCTGCCAGAGGAATGAGCCGTCAGTGCAGTCAAAGGCGATCAGGCAGCCAAGGTCGACCTTGGCGGGGTATCGCTCAAGCCACCCCTTGCCGTTATTGGTTCCAACGAAGACCTTGCCGCCGGCGACAACCGGGTTGCCGTAACTCTGGCTGCCAAGCGCGGCCACCCAGGCAATGTTTTTGCTGGACTCTGACTGCCAGGCGCCGGTTTCGTAATCAAACTCTCCGGGCTCCCACTCCGTTGGAATTCCTGTGCCAGTGGGAACATTGTTGCGGTGCGGTGAGCCGCCCCACTGATTCCAGTCGGCTGCAGAGCCGGGGTGAGTGCCCCACAGGCTTCCCAGCAGCATGACACAAGCGACGGTTACGTTCTTCACGGCAGTTCCTCCACCAGGACATTGTCGACGTAGATTTCCGATACCTTTGAGTTTCCAAAAAAACCGGGGCTCCCTTGCAGGTTACCCCGCTCGTGAACCGCCTCGATGGTCCATGTCGCCGGCTCCGGCTCGTCGCGGGGCCAGACCTTGCCTCGTAAGACAGCCGCGTCACCACGCGTCTGGGCCGCAAACTTCATGCGGTACCAGACCCCGGCCCGCCAGGCGAAGGGCACCGTCTTGGAAAAATGGGTGGCGACCTGCGGCGGCCAACTGCGGACCTGCAGTTGCTGGCTGGCACCCATCAGATCGAGCGTGTACCGCTGGGCGATCAGGCCCATGTCAGGCAGGCGGGCGGTCTCCAGTGATGCGGTAACGGCTGTTGCCTTGGTAAAGGCATCGGCATCTGTCTCGGTGTTTGAATCATCTGCCGGGCCAGCCCCTGTCTCTTCGGCACGGATGTCTGCTGCCATCAAATAGTCGTGGAGATCAATCGGACCAATCCAGCCCTGGCTACGAGTTCCCTTGGGAATCGTGGTTACTTTGACCATGCAGTTGGAGCCATCGACCGCACGGACGACGTTTCGATACCGCATGCCAACCCAGGGCAGCGGTGGCTCGCCGCGGGGGAGGCCGCCCCGAGGGTCAGGTCGCAGCGGGATGGCATCAAAGTCGAACCGCCAGGGGAGCGGGGGCATCGACCGCACCCGGGCTGTGCCAGTCAGGTTGCCCACCCTGGCGGTGATTGTTGCTCCGGCATGTTCATCAGTTGGTGCGGTGTAGTGACCCCCGTCATCGACGCTGCCCACATCGGTTGAAAAGGTCGCCGGCGACTCTTTGACAAAGCGACCAGCAGCATCAAACAGCTGCACCCGGAGGTTGACCGTCTCACCTGCCGCTACCTGAGACTCGGCCGGCACCACCTGTACCCAGGCAGGTTCACCTGGTGGGCCGCTTGTGGCTGCGGCCACCTCCTCAGTTTGCAATGCGAGGGGCTGAGCCTTGGCGGCAGCCGCTAGGGTTTCGTCGTTGCCAAGGCAGTAGAGCCGCTCGCCGGTTGTCAGATAGAGCCGGCCTTCCCAGGCAATCGGTGAGGCTGTCACCTCGTCTTCTTCCTCCAGTCGCATGCGATCGACAAATTTCAGGCCCTTTTCTGTCGGTTCCAGCACATGCCAGCCGCTCGTAGAGCAGACGTAAAGGCGGCCCCCGGCAACCAGCGGGCTGGCACGGACAATCGTGCCGAGAAGCCGGGTCGGCCGGCCCACGGGTTTCCCGGTTTCCCGGTCGAAGGCGTGGACCTTGGCTCCGTCCTCCACGAAGTAGACATGTTCACCAAGAACCACCGGCATCGCCTTGCCGTCCACCACCCCTCGGTGCTGCCAGAGCAGGTTGTTAGCAGTGACATCACCGCTGCCAGAAAGCCTGAGTTTCGCGGCGACCCCCATTGAGGTGTTATCAAGATTCTCTTCGGCCTGCGCCATATAGACGCCGTCGCTGGTGACCAGTGGCGCAACATTCAGACCACGCCTGGAGAGACCAAAATTCCAGACCGGCCGCCCGGTTCGCGGTTGAAGGTTCCAGACATTGCCGTCGCTCGATCCAAAAATCATGGCTGCAGTGCCGTCGAGGGCAGTCAGCATGGGGGTGGAGTAGGTCGTGTCGGCGGGAAGTTCCCGTGTGCCGTTCATCCAACGGACTTCGCCGGTGGCCACATCCATACCGAGAAAGCGGTGTGCTGGCTTGGCGGTCTGCCCCCAGCCGGTGACGACGGCACTGGCAATGACGAGGTCTTCGAAAACGATTGGGCGGTTGGTCCGACCCCCGTAAGTCGAAAGGAACCCAAACTCTTCATGCAAGGAACGCCGCCAGTTGGTCTTGCCTGTCTTCGCATCAATCGCCGTAAAGACGCCACAGACGCCATGGGCAAAGACCTGACCAGTGGCAGGGTCGGCAATCACGCAGGACCAGCCGACACGTTCGGCAGGCACATCAGAGAGATAAACATTGAAGATGTTCTCCCAGAGTGTTTCACCTGTGCTGGCATCGAGGCAGAGTACTTTTTCGGCTTCATCTGGCGTGCCTGGGCGGTGCCGTACAAGCGTGTAGAGCCGGCCGTCCATGATGATCGGGGTAGAGATGCCACCGGCATCCTCGTGCTTCCATAGAATGTTCTCACCCGATTCTGGGTCAAACGAGGTCACCAGCACCTGATCAGCGGCATGGCGGTCCTGGCCCGGGCCCCGCCAATCGGGCCAGTCAGCGGCTGAGGCTGGGGCTGCCAGTGTCCCCAGGCAGCAAGTGATAGAGAAGGTGGCGATGGCCCGAACCGGTCGTAACCTGGGCCAAAAATTCGTCTGAAGCATGTCTCACCCTGTTGGGATCTGTGGTTGCCTGCCTGCCCTCACGGCCCAGCCCGATCTGCGGTAGTGTACCTTCAGTAGGAAAAGATCGCCGAATGCCGCCGTGGCTTACGCGATGAAATTGCCGAATTTGTGGAGAGCCCCAATGGCCTCACCAAAACCAACCGCTGCTGGAACCCCTAAGAAAAAGGGAGGCGGAAAGGCTGACGGGAAGGACAAGCCGGCTGAGCGGGTGGTGGCCGAGAACCGGAAGGCCCGGCACAATTACGAGATCATCGACACTCTGGAATGTGGTATCGCCCTGGTCGGGAGCGAAGTGAAGAGCCTGCGGTCGGGCAAGATGTCGCTCGACGAGGCCTATGGCCGGGTCAAAGACAACGAGGTCTGGCTGATCGGATGTGACATTCCAGAGTACGAAAAAGCCAATCAGCTCAACCATCAGCCCAAGCGACCCCGCAAACTTCTGTTGCACCGGCGGGAGATTGCCAGATTTGCCAGCCTCGCCTACGAGAAGGGGCTTACGCTTGTGCCACTCAAGGCGTATTTCAAAAATGGTCGAGTCAAGTTGCTGCTGGGCATTGGGCGTGGCCG
>RGBY01000187.1 GCA_009919445.1 Planctomycetia bacterium | reverse complement strand
GATGAGGTAACTCGTCGCCGCTGGCGCCGTCGGGAAGCTACGCAACTGCCGGCAGTCGGTGGCCGGCCGGCCCGCTTTGGGAGCCCTGCTGAAGCCGAAGAGGTGGCTGGCCGCGGTGGGCAGACCTTTACCGGCGTGGCGGCTGTCGCTCATATGGTTGAGGCTGTTCTGCGGCAGCATGCTGATCGCTTGCTCTCGCGTGATCAGATGGCCCGCATGCTTGAATCACTCCGTGCAACTGAGCCGGCAGCGGTTGAGCAGACTGTGCCTGCGGTGGTGAGTGTGGCCACCGTGCAGCGGACACTCCAGTGCCTGTTGCGGGAGGGGCTGCCAATCAAACCCCTGGCCGGTCTGCTTGAGGTCATTGCTGACCATGCGGCTGAGACTACCGAGCCAGATCTGCTGGCTGAACGCCTCCGACCCCAGTTAGCCGGCACCATGCTGCGGAGGTTGCGTGGTCCCGATGGTCACTTGGCGGTGGTACGGCTGTCGCCGACGGCTGCCCGTCAGCTCACTGGATTGCCGGCCACTGCGGCCGCAAAACTTGCCGTTCAGCGATTGCTTGGTGACCTACGGCGGGCCCTGCGGCCGCTTCTGGAGCGTGGTCGTGCCACCGTCATTGCCGTCGGGTCTGCCGAACGGCTGGCTGTTGCCGAGCAGTTGCGGGTCGTCGGCATCACACCTCCGGTTCTGGCCGAGGAAGAACTGGTAGGCCAGCCTGCGGTTGAACTGTTCACCACCATTGGGAGTTCGGCCGGGTCGGCCGACGCAGCCGGGCGGGCCGCCTGAGGCCGGCTCGGCTCCCGAATGCCAAGCAGTCGTCTGCCTGGAAGACGAGGCAGACTAGGGCGAGGTGGGTGGTTTGAGAGAAAATCCTGGTGATCCGGTTGGTGCCGGGACGAGGAAATGAAGTTGTGTCGGCCGGGCTGCTCGCGATACCCTTCGCCGCGGTCGTCGTGTCGGCCGGTGGTTCGGTCAAGGATGGCCGAGCGACTGCAGTGAGGTTCAAGGAGGAATGTTGTGGCGAAGGATTTCAGCCAGCCCCCACCGGAAGAGATGCTTAAGCTCTGGCAGACGTTCAAGCAGGATCAGTCGAATCAGACGCTGCGAAACCGTCTCATCGAGATTTTTCATCCTCTGGTGAAATACAACGCTGAGAGGGTCTGGGCCCGACTGCCCGATGGCGTTGAGCTCGATGACCTCATCTCATCCGGAACGTTTGGGCTGATGGACGCCATCGACGCCTATGACCTGGAGCGGGGGGTGAAGTTCGAAACCTACTGCGTTCCACGGATTCGCGGGGCGATGCTCGACGAGCTTCGGACAATGGACTGGGTACCCCGGCTTGTCCGCAGCAAAGCCAGCAAGCTCAACGAATCGATCAAGACCCTGCAGGCTCGCTATGGTCGCGTTCCTTCCGATGCGGAAGTGGCCGAGCACATGCAGCTTTCTCGAGAAGAGTTTGAAAAACTGCTCGTTGAAGCCAACGCAGTCAGCTTGGTGAGCCTGAACAAAAAATGGTGCGAAACAGATAGTTCAAAGGACGTCCGGGAAATCGATATCCTTGAGGACAAGAAGGGTGAAGACCCGACGCGGCGAATTCAGAAAGCCGACCTGATGCGTCTTGTGACCAAGGGGCTGAACCGCAACGAGCGGCTGATCATCATCCTCTACTACTACGAAGAGTTGACCATGAAGGAGATTGGAGCAACGCTCGATCTCTCCGAAAGTCGGGTCAGCCAGATGCATTCTGCGATCGTTGAACGCCTGCAGAATCAGCTGATACCGCGGCGGCGTGAGTTTGCCGCCTAGAAGGCAAGGCAGGCTGTCTGGGCAGGCTGTGCGGGCGGCCAGTAGGTCTGAAAAAAAGAGTAAAGAAAAGCCAGATGAATGGCCGATGAAAACAGACTGGTGTGGAAGCCGGGGCAAGTGCCGGATTGATTCGGATCGTCACGGAGGGCAATCCGAAGCCATACTGAAGAAGCGAAAGGAACGCAGGCTCGAAGCGATTTTTGCTGAACCGTTCGGTGGACTCTTTCGTAAGATGCCACTGGCGGGGAGACGGAACTCGAACCACAGACTGCAACCGAAGCAGCCAACCGGGCGACGGCCGAAGGCCTGACCGAAGTGAACGACAGTGTGTCGCTGTCAGTCGATGCCGTGCAGGCAGCCGAAACGGCTTCAGACATTCGCTTTGATCGGGTGAATGCCATTCGGGCAGCGATTGCCGACGGCACCTACGAGACGCCGGATAAGCTCGATACGGCCCTTGATCGACTGCTTGATCGGCTCTCCTGAGAAACTTACGCTCGGTTTTCCCTGAGATCTGCTGCGGTCGCCCTAGCGAGGGTGTGAAGCAGTGGGTGGGGAGCAGACAGAGCAACAACATTTAGGCGGCCCCGGTTCATGCTGAATCGGGGCCGCTTTTCTTTTGGAGGCCCTCGGGGTGGCCAGCCAGCCAGCATCGCTGTGCTATGCTGATTCCAGTCGTGATCGGCTAACCTGTTGCCCTTACAGTCACCAGTGAGCACCAGCGACCTGGTTCAGCCATTGTCTCCTGCCTCGTAACGCCTCAGTCAGCATGTCGTCATCAGCTGATTTTTCGCTCGGAACAGTCAACACTGCCCTGACACCTCAGGAGCGGTTTGCCGAGTTCATGCAGGCAAGGGGCAAGCGAATCACCAGGCAGCGTCAGGCGATTGTTGACCATGTGACGACTCGGCACGAGCATTTTGATGCCGAGCAGCTGCTGGCCGATTTGCGGGCGAGTGCAGCGGGTGAGGGGGCCAGTCGCCCGACGGTCTACCGGACGCTCAACGAGATGGTCGAAGCTGGCCTGCTCAAGAAAATGGTCCTCGACGGACGGGCTGTGTATGAGCACGACTACGGCTATCCGCAGCATGACCACCTTTACTGCACGAGTTGCCAGCGGCTCATCGAATTTTCGAGTGAGGAGCTCATCGCGCTTCGCAACGCAGTTGCCGCCACCCATCAGTTCCGTCCGCAGGGGCACCGTCTGATCATTTCCGGCATCTGTGTCGACTGCCGGAGCAAACGCAGTACGTCGCGTCATCAGGACCGCGTGTAGGGCAGCCAACAGTTGTTGTGGCCTCTCTGAGGTACGCCCTCGGGGGAAACTGCGGGGTGGGCGTCACGAATGATGGGGCGTGGAGTTAAGTGGTGGTGCGTTTCCGCTCGCTTCCGCTCGCGGCTTGCCCAGTGGTTGGTTTGCTGGTCGTGCTCGACGCTCTGGAATGAAAGCCCCCGGTGGCAACCGGGGGACAGGCGGCGCGGTTGGCGTGGCGGTCGTTACACCGTGGGCGCGTTGTAGCCGTACCGCTCGATAAATGGCTGCCACCGCTGGCTTATCGCTGCGACGATGCGAGGATCGTGCTGATAGGTGTTGGTCTGGTACTTCCGCATCGAGGCTGCCTGGGCTTCGAACGCTGGCCGGACCCGTTCAAAATCTCCAAGGTCAAGCTTTGCGTAGGCATCCGCCATGCCGGCGACCGGGTCGGCAATAAGATCCTCATAGCGAATCTCGTGTAACTGCCCAGCGGCAAGTTTGGGACGGTCCCGTTCGAAGGCGGCGTACATCGTGTCGAAGCAGCGGAAAACGTATTCTTCGGCCTCACGCCCTGAATCGATCTGCATTGCCTGAACGTAGTGCAATGAATCCCAGAGCCGTTTGGTTGATGGAAAAACCACAAACGGATCCCGGACAACGTGCAGAAACTTGGCCCCCGGAAACATGTCAGCCAGCACGGCCATTCGGGCGGTATGGGGTGGACTTTTCAGCACTGGCCGGCGGGGGTCACGGACTGCCAGCATTTCAAGGAAGCCCCGAAGGGCCGCCCGCCAGGCATCACGGTCAGACGCCGGAAGTGTTTCAAGATCGAGAGCGGTCGGCTCGGCGGGTGTCGTCTCGGGAAAAGCCATCCGGCGGTAGGGTGAGGGCACGCCCATGTTCACCAGAGCAAATTCATCCTCCTGAGGTCGATGCCAGCCCGCCGCCACGTTGTCCATCGGCCGCTTGGTGGGCATGATCCAGGCTAGGGTAGTAGTCAGAAACGCCTCGGTCAGCAGGAAATGACCCGGGGCAAAACACTGAAAAGTCGACGGGCAGCAGAACCGGTCATCGAGCATGAGAATTTCATGCAACAGCGTGGTTCCGCTGCGCCAGTGACCGATGATGAACACCGGTGGGTCAGTGGCAGGTGGGTCGGCCAACTGGCGGCTGAAGCGGGCCCGGCAGAGTGTCTCGGCAAGTGAATTGAAGCCAGCCGCGGCGGTGATGGTGCCAAGCAGACCGAGCCGGCTGGGGGCGATCTTCCAGTCGTTCTCACGAATCAGGTCAAACCAGACCCGAAGCGGCATGCCATGCCAGAAGCGGGGACTCCACCAAGGGTAGGAGTGATAGTTTCGTTTCGCCGGGGGAGCTGCTTGGGGTGATGTCATCTGGCGTGGGTCAGCGTCGGGGGCAAAGGCGGAACGAGCGACGGGGCGAGGTGGCCGTCAGAAACAAGACAATTCAGCGGCTGATTTCATCTCCCGGCATGTCAGCGGTCTGAAGCTGAACGGGGGCCGGCTGATTCCCTGCATCGGTGGTGGCCGTAACAGACTCAGTGGCCTGTGGCGTTTCGACGGCAGCCAGTTGCCGGGGGGAGAGTGCCTGGCGAAGCAGTGGCTTGAGGTCGGTTGCCAGCGTGTGACCGCTTCGGCGGGAAAGCTCATTGTTATCCGCGTCAAGAATCAGCACCGTCGGGAACTGCGAGACAGCATACCGCTGACAGATTTTGCTATGCCGGTCAGCATCGACCTGCACGCAGACAAAACGATCAGCAAGGGCGACGATGGCGGGGTCGGTGAGCGTCTGCTGGCTAAAGGCCGCTGACCAGCGGCACCAGTCTGCCCGAAAAACCACCAGCAGTGGTTTATCCGCGGCCTCGGCCAGCCTGCGGCCAGCATCGCAGTCATCGACAAAAGAAATCGAGGTCTGTCCTGA
>RGBY01000186.1 GCA_009919445.1 Planctomycetia bacterium | reverse complement strand
TTCTCAGTCGATGCGAGCATTCGGATCTCGCTTGCTGATCGGGACGTTTCTCCAGCAACCGCCAACAGCCAGCCACCCAACACGGTACAGATAGAAGAAAGAAGAACATTGATCTATAAGAATAGGACCGGTTCAGCAGTTACGCCGCCACCTGACAGACCATATCCAGCAGCCCGTGAAGTGCCTGTGATCGGCGCGGCAGCATTTCCAGTGATCGACTCTTGAAACTCTCGGTAAACGCGTTGAAGAGCCGCCAGACGGAGCGACCATTTTCAGTGAACGCTTGGTATCGAGGTTCCCGCCATTCGTGCAGGACAAGAGGAACCTGAGTCACCGGTACAACACCTGCGTCAACTGCTCTGATCACAATATCATGGGCAGTTCGGTCACTCAGTTGGCGTGCTTTGTAGGCGGCAATGCGTTGGTCCTGCTCCAGACGCATCGCAGAAATCCGCCCCATTGCTTGAGTCACGATGCCCGGCAGATCACGCTCAATAAATCGTGTGTGTCGACGGGCGATAACCACCTCTCCGTAGAATGAGAGGTTGTCGCACACGAGCACCTGACTGCCGAGTGCCAACGATGCCGGAAATGTCTTGTCGTGGCTATTGCGAACACCGAGGACAAGGTTGTAGTCCTTTGCCTGATGCCCGTTGGCCAGTTCCATCAGGCCAAAATATCGGGCTCCGTCATCACCCCAGAGACCGTGAGCCTGATTAGTGATCCGAAACCCTTGCCCGCCGATAGTCCGTTCGATGATATCAAGCAGGTGGTAGTGAGGGACGGGCACCCAACTCTCCGTTCTTTCTGGTGTTGGGCAGTCGATGACTTCGGGCCGGGTGACGTGTCGACCACCACAGTGCATCAAGAGGTTTGCCATGGAGTGCTCCTAGGGAAATCGCCTGAAAGGGTGGCGATCGTGAGTGGGAAGGCACCGTCACCAAAACAGATGGAGACGGGAAAGAATCACCAGCCAGAAAAGCCGGTGAGTAGAAATGGAGGTGTCTTAGCCGCGAAGAATTCCGGCGGCAGCACCAAGGGCAACAATCGATGTCCACAGGGGCCAAGAAAGCCACGTAATCCAACGGGCCAGAAACCAGCCACCTAAGAACAGTGATTTGCCGGCCCAGAGCACCAGCGCAGCCAGTGAGGGGCCAACTGATGCCAAGATGGATTGAAGTGCGGTTGCAAACATAAACGGAACCTTTTGTGTGGGAGGATGTTGGGGCACTAGAGGAAGAGAGCCCAGACGCGCAGAAGATGCCACGAATGGCATTTTTGCGCTCAATGAATATGCCGCTGAAAAGGGTGGAATTTAGATGAGACGGCGCTGCGGTGGCTGATCTGAGGCAAGCAACAGATGATCCAAGCCAGTGATGTCACAGTTTCACTTGTAGGGTTTCCGACTAAGGACCGGTTCAGCATACCCACCGTCTAAACAACTCGGCTGATCTGGGCTACCGACTGCGATCATCGCTGAACCCGCGCGTTCCACTTCTATGTGGCCCGATGCTTGGCGAAAGGGCCTGGGGGGTAGCCCGATAAGTGCCCTGGGGCAAATCATCGTAGGTGATGCCCCTAGAGAGCGACCGGCCAGAGCAGCAGAGGACGTAGGCGAGCCAGCGGGCAGTGGGACGGCGGTCTGTTTGGAGCAGAACCATTCATGGCCCTTACCCCGCTTTATCTGTTGCGGAATAGCAGCCGGAGTGCCTCAACGGCCTCAGGTGGCAGGGCCGCGATTCGGCGTGCCAGTTCTGAGGCACCGAGTTCTTTCTGATGGGGTTGGTCGCTGTGTGCGTCGGAAAGCGCGTCGTCACCATCCGCAATTGCAGTTTCACCCGGGCTATGCGAAATTTGTCGAATCCCACCCCGTCCGTTTGTTGCTACTCAGGCTGCGCGTTTGCTCTCGCCCCTGTTTTCCTGCCCGTCGGTCTGTTTGCCTTCGTGCTTGCTGTCAAAAGATAGCACCATCTTGCCCTTTGGAGCGATTCCTTCTGCCCGCATGGCGTCCCAGTCAGCTTCCGACGGGTGGGCGATTGTGCCACAGAGAAAGTCGCCAATCGGGAAGGCGACGTTGAAGTTCTTGTCGGGGTATTTGTGGTGCAGGAAGTGATGCCGGGCCACAAACTTGTATGCCTCCCAGTTGGCAAAGAACCGTTGCTTTGGCTGATGCATTTCCAGATGGATCTGATTCCAGATCGTGTGATGAAGTGCAACAACGCCCGGCCAGACGACCGCTCCAATGAAAAACGTCTGATAGCCACTCGCATAGCCAATCAGCCCGAGTAACAGGCTCAGCGGCAGCGACTCAAACAGGCCCTCCAGGAGGTTCAGGCGAATGCCGCGGTCTTCACCTGGGGGCAGCGGCTCGTCGTGAAAGTCCTTTCGGTATTGGCTGTGATGCTCAACGGCGTGGCTAGTGAAAATTCGCTTCCGTGCAGCAGAGTTTTTCAGCAAACGCAGCCGTGGCACTTTGTGCATCAGATTGCAGTGCACCTGATGTTCAACCAACGACATAAAAACAACCATCACAGCAAACCAGCCAATGACGGAGAGAGTTGTAAGCAGCATGAATGTCCCGTGTAGGTAAATGTGCGGCGGAGTGCTGCCGACCATGAGGGACTGCAGTCTGACGGGTTTGTAGCAGACTAGGGAGGCTGGCGAGAGAGCAATTTCTGAGGCGTTTACGCCAATTTCGCTCAGCTCCGAGGCCGCTTTTTCTTGCCGCGAAAGCTGCCCTTGGCCGGTCCGCCCGGTTTGCCTCGGCCCCGCTTGCCTTCAAACCTTTGCGGCCCAGGCCGCTTGCCATACCGCTTTTTTGGGAAGGGCTTGTCGATGTCGTCAACCGATGACGGTGGCGGCGGAGCCGGCATAAAGTGCCGCAGGATGGCCCCAGCGACCTCGGTCGGGGTGTGGCCGGCCTCAATGAGTCGTTCGATCAGCGGTGATTCGTTGGGCTGCTCTTCAGCTTCAAGTACGGCAAGCAGCTTTCCAAACAGGGTGTCGGTCCGGCGATTTTCCACCGCCTCGGGTGTGGGCATTTTTTCACGGCGGATCTGCGAACGGGTAAACCGCTCGATCGACTGCATCTTGTGGAAGCCACCTCCGGACACCAGGGTGATGGCCCGGCCCCTGCGGCCAGCACGACCGGTGCGGCCGATCCGGTGGACGTAGTCTTCGGGGTCGTAGGGCAGGTCGTAGTTGACCACCAGTTCCAGGTCATCGACGTCGATGCCCCGAGCTGCAACATCCGTAGCGATCAAAAACTGGAAAGCTGCTTTCTTGAATCCGTTCATGACCCGGGTGCGTTGGGCCTGGGCCATGCCACCATGGAGCCGTTCTGCCGAGCAGCCACGGGCCGAAAGATTGTCAGCGAGCTGCTCCACCATCTGCTGTGTATTGCAGAATACGATGCCACTTTTGACGTCGTAGTAGTCGATTAGTCTCGCCAACGCCTCGAACTTGGCATGGTGTCGCACCTCGTAGTAGACCTGGTCGACCAAGGGCGCCCCTTCGAGCTTTTTGGTTTCAATGGTGACCGTTTTTGGTGAATGGGAATAAGCCTGTACCAGTTTTTTGATTGGCGGGCTGATCGTTGCCGAGAAGAAGACCGTCTGCCGGTCATCGGGGGCTGCAGCCAGCAGGGTCTCGATGTCATCGCGGAAGCCCATGTCGAGCATGCGGTCGGCTTCGTCAAGAATAAGAACACGAATAGAGGACAGATCGAGTGCGTTGCGGGCAAGCAGGTCATTCAGCCGACCTGGGGTGCCAACGACAATTTGGGTTCCCCGTTTCAGACCGGCGAGTTGTCGTTCGTAAGGCGCGCCGCCGTAAATCGGAAGTGAATCAAGCCCCTTTTTGAAAGCCGCAAGTTTGTGGACCTCGTCAGCGACCTGAGTGGCCAGTTCACGGGTTGGGGTGAGGATGAGAATCTGAGTTTTGCGCAGGGTTGAGTCGACTCGCTCAATAGCTGGGATGCAAAAGGCAGCCGTCTTGCCAGAGCCCGTCTGTGACTGCCCGACGAGGTCGTGGCCTTCCAGCAGCAGCGGGATTGCTGCCGATTGAATCGGCGAGGCCTCTTCAAACCCGAGTTGCTTCACCGCCTTCAGAACTTCAGGCGAAAGTCCCAGCGTTTCGAACGGCAGATGATTGGCCGGGGTGGCTTCCTCGGCTGCATCTGGCGCGGCACGATCTTTGGCAGCTGGTTTCTTTCTCGGTTGTTTTTTGATGACGCGCTTCTTCATGACGGGGTTTATTTCTGTCGGCAGGGTGGCTCAACTGATGCTTCCGGAGCCACAGCGAAAGGGTGAGGAACAGCAACTCGCCGGAGAGGGCGAGTCGAGGCAGGTAATAAATGTGGGCGAAAGGCCCGGCCTGCGTCGAAGAGCGACTTCTCGAACCGTTCCCCTCGACTCTACTCAAGAGGTGTTGAAAAGACAACGCCTCGCCCGCATCTCACCCGCCAGATAACGAGTCTGCCATGCCAGCCAAGATTTTCCCCAGCCTGCTCTTTCTCGTTATTGAGGCTGCCCTCATTGCCGTCGCGGCGTTGGTCGGAGGGCCGGCGTGGACCGGTATGATGGTGCTGGCGGTACTGGCCGAGGTGGCCGCTGGCAGTCAGCTGACGGGGTTGGCCTGGCTGGCGGCCGCATCGGGGTGGTTGGTGGCAGCTGCAGTGAGTCAGAACCGTGAACTGTTCTTTCCGTTTGCTATTGCCCTGGCAGCCGTGATGGCCTGTCGGGTGCGGCGGCGGTCACTGGCTGCGGCAACGATAGCGGCGGCTGTGGGCGTGGTTGTGTTTTTGGCCATTCGTCTCGCCCAGCAGGCGACCTGGCAGGTTCTGTTTACTGAGGCCGTGGTTGCCGGGGGCATTCTGTTGGTCATCGTGGCCGGTTGCCGCTGGCTGCCCGAGCGGCCGTGGGCGACCGGCCTGTTGATGGCCTTCGCATCGGCGCTGGCATACGCGGGGCTTTCCCTCTAGAGGCCGCCTTATGCAGGGATGGGGCTGT
>RGBY01000185.1 GCA_009919445.1 Planctomycetia bacterium | reverse complement strand
TTTGTCTTGGCGGGCTGCAAACCCTTTTCGCTGAAGCGGCCGTTTCATCGCGGTCGAGGGCGGGTTACGCCTGCTGCGTTTTCACTTTCTTTCCTCCGGGCTAGGGGTCTGAATAGACTGGCCCCAGTTCAGATTGCAGTTGTGGTATTTGAACAGGATCTGTTGTCGGAGCTGATCGACTCCCCACAAAGTTCGCCACTTTCAGAGAGAGAATCTCTGGTGCTACAAATCAAGTGAGGGCAGCAGACGCCGCGCGGGAAGAAGGTCACTGTAGAGCAGATCATCGGGAAGCTACGCGAGGCTGAGATTGGGCTGCTTCAAGGGAAGATCGTGCTCGAGGCTAAAGTGCTGATCGAACACTGGCGAAGGGTCTCCAATACCTTCCACCCACAGTGCTCGCTGGGGTACCGACCTCCGTCCCCGGAATTGCGATCCCTGGCAGGGGTATACAGAGCGTGGCAGGTCGAGAAACTGCCCAACTCCAAAACCTCCAGAAACGCCGAGAGGCAGAAGGTTTTGCCACCTCCTGCCTCATCGTGCCACTCAGATATGGTGGCGAACATGAGCGGACAAGCTCCCCGAGTAGGACTCGAACCTACAACCTAGCGGTTAACAGCCGCTCGCTCTACCATTGAGCTATCGGGGAATGACTGTCTGAGCGGGATGCCCCGCATCGCCGTGATCGTACCGAAAACGCCCCTTGAAATCGAGATGCCACTCATTTCAGGCGGCGAAATGCCGCTTGAGCGAGATGCAGGCCTCACTCATTTCGGGCCTTCTCCATCAGCACACGGTTGCCCTTCTCGCTGTACTCGACGCGGGTCATGAAGTTCTGAATCAGCATCACACCTCGTCCGCTGGGAACGTCGAGCCGGTCGTCCTGCGTGCAGTCGGGAACCTCTTTCGGGTCGAAGCCATCACCCTCGTCAGTGATCTCAATTCGAGCCACCGTTGGTGAGACAAAACACTCAACGTGGACCTTTTTGCTTTCGTCGAGTTTATTCCCGTGAACGATGGCGTTGACAATCGCCTCTTCTGCAGCCAGATGAATTGAAAAGATATCCGCACTTGGCCAGCCATGCTGACCCAGTTTGTCGAGTAGATCGTCCATGATGAGTTTGCTCGCCCCCCGCTCGCTGGGCAGGTCGATCGACTTCTGCCAAGGGCTGCCGGCAGCGCCGTGGTCAGCGGGTGAAGAGGAGTTCGTCATAGGTCGATACAGGGAGGCGGAAATTCGAAAACCGGGCACCACGTCGGGCGGCTTGGCTGGCAATGACCAGGCTGGTGATTAGCCAAATGCCTTGAGTGCGTCACCTGCATCTTTGCGGATGTCAAAAACCTTGTTCAGCTTTGTGATCTGAAAGACCTCGAAAATCTCTGGGCGGATGTTGCACATCTTGAGTTTGCCCTTACTCGCCTTCACTTTGCGGTCGAGCGTGATCAACTTGCCCAGAGCGGCACTGGAAAGAAACTCGACGTTGTCGAAGTTCAGCAGGATGCCCCCGCCGGCCTGCTGCTCAACAAGTCCGAAGAGCTCTGCGCCGAGTTCCTGGATACTCGCTTCGTCGAGGATCTTCTTGTCGTTGAAGCTAACGATTGCAACATCGTTGGTATTGGTAACGACAATCCGCCGATAGTGGGCCATTCCGGTGTTCTCCAAAAAATCCTGACCAAAATTCTCGTATAGAACCGCATCGGAAGAGAGTCGGCCTAGCCAGTCCTCTCCCTGCCGGCAGCGGTGGACGGTTCAGGCGAGGAGCGGATCCCCAGCAACTCTTTCCACACGCTAGACGACGGGAAGATCGTAACCTGTTTTGCGGTTCTTTGCCATTGAAGCCGCGGCATGTGACGATACCTCGGTATGAGGGGCCGTGCCTTTCACCGTGCGGCCGATATGCCGCCAATATGGCAGGCTGAGCAGCATGGGCAGGGTCCGTCTCGCCAGTGAGCTGGGGGTGGCTAAGTTGCGTGGTGACCGGTCGGTCGGGCAATGACCCAGAAAAACACGCTGTTTCACTCGGCAAAAACTGATCTTGACGGTTTTTGGCACGGTTGTCTGCAAACTGGCGCGCCAGTTGCTCTCCTGCCATCTGTCCGGAATCGCGGATGCCGCTGCGGCAGTCTGCGATCGGTCGGGTTGATCTGTCGTTTGACAGCGGACCGGCACCGACTTCTGGTCACAGCAAGAACATCCACCGTTTGCATCCAACCAAACAAGAGGACCCCAAGAATGGCAGCCGCTGCGAGTAAGGCCCGAAAAGCACAGTCAACCCTGATTCCCCTCGGTGACCGCGTTGTGGTGGAGCGAGAGGAAAGTGCCCAGAAGACTTCCGGAGGCATTCTGCTTCCCGATTCGGCCACGAACAAGCCGGCTCGTGGTGTGGTTGTCAGCGTTGGCGAGGGCAAACTCGACGACAAGGGCAACCGGCATCCGCTGCAGGTCAAGCCCGGCGACCGTGTCGTTTTCACCAGTTACGCCGGTGAGGCTTTCCAGGTGAGTGACCAAGAACTGCTGCTGATGCGTGAGGATGACATCCTCGCTGTTCTCGGCTGAGTCCATCGCTGGCTATCGCGGTGATGGCCAGCCTGATCGTTCAATCAACCAGACATGTTTTTCCAGCAGAGGAGTAAGACTCGATGGCCAAGATGATGGCGTTTGATCAGGAAGCCCGCGAAGCAATGCGTCGGGGTGTCTCCAAACTTGCCCGTGCCGTGAAGGTGACACTCGGACCAAAGGGTCGCAATGTCATCCTGCAAAAGAGCTTTGGCTCGCCGACAGTGACCAAGGACGGTGTGACCGTCGCCAAGGAAATCGACCTGGAAGACACCTATGAGAACATGGGTGCCCGAATGGTGCGTGAGGTTGCCAGCAAGACCAGTGATGTTGCTGGTGACGGCACCACAACTGCCACCGTTTTGGCCGAGGCTGTTTTCAATGAAGGTCTGCGTGCGGTCGTGGCTGGCGTCAATCCGATCCAGATGAAGACCGGGATCGAGAAGGCCGTCGAGGACATCACCGCCAAACTCAAGAGCATGGCCATTCCGGTGAAGGGCAAAAAGGAGATGGCCCAGGTGGCGTCCATCGCCGCCAACAATGATTCAGAAATCGGTGACCTGCTCGCCGAGGCCATGGACAAGGTTGGCAAGGATGGCGTGATCACCGTTGATGAAGGCAAGAGCCTCGGCACCGAGATCGAATTTGTTGAAGGCATGCAGTTCGACCGGGGCTATCTCTCGCCTTATTTCGTGACCGATGCCCAGGCAATGCAGTGCGTTCTGGAAGACTGCTACATCTTGGTCTACGAAAAGAAGATCTCGACCGTCAAAGACATCGTGCCACTGCTTGAGGCTGTGGTGAATGCCGGCAAGCCCCTTCTGATTGTTTCGGAAGAGGTTGACGGCGAAGCTCTGGCCACTCTCGTGATCAACCGCCTGCGAGGCACCTTCCAGGTGTCGGCAGTCAAGGCACCTGGGTACGGCGATCGGCGGAAGGCGATGCTGGAAGACATTGCCATCCTCACGGGTGCAACGGCTGTCTTTGAAAACCTCGGCATGAAGCTTGAGAACATCGGCCTGGCCGAACTCGGGCGAGCCAAGAAGGTCATCATCGACAAGGACAACACCACGATCATCGAGGGTGCCGGCAAGACCTCCGACATCAAGGCCCGGATCGAGCAGATCCGCCGTGAGATCGAAAACGCCACCAGCGACTACGATCGTGAGAAACTCGAAGAGCGGCTGGCCAAGCTTGCCGGTGGTGTCGCCAAGATCAACGTTGGTGCCGCGACTGAAAGTGAGATGAAGGAGAAGAAGGCTCGCGTCGAAGACGCCCTGCATGCAACCCGTGCAGCCGTCGAAGAAGGCATTCTTCCTGGTGGTGGTGTCGCCTTGCTGCGGGCCAGTTCCCAGGTGAAGCCGAAGGGCCTCAGTGACGACGAAAGCGTTGGGTACCAGATTGTGGTGCGGGCCTCACGGGCGCCAGTGACCATGATCTCGACTAACGCTGGCCAAGACGGTTCCATCGTCTGTGAAAAGGTGCTCTCTGGTGAGGGCAACTTTGGCTACAACGCCGGCACCGACAAGTACGAAGATCTGGTTAAGGCGGGCGTGATTGACCCGGCCAAGGTCACGCGGACAGCCCTGCAGAATGCCACGAGCGTCTCCACGCTGTTGCTAACAAGCGATGCCCTCATCGCCGAAAAGCCGAAGGATAGCAAGGGCAAGGGTGGCGCCGGTCACGGCGGTGACTACGACATGTATTAATCCCACCGCGGCTAGCCGCTTGTGTGAGTGATCATGAAGAGGGCCGGGCGACTTTTCGGGTCGTCCGGCCCTCACGCTTTGCGGCCTGTCATGTTCGGCGTAGGCTGACATGAGTCTTGCAGCCCAAGGGAGCCAGCGATGCCAGAAAAGACATGTCCGCTTTCGAGCCAGCAGGTTGTCGACCTGTACTTCATGGAGCATCGGGCCAAGTTGCTTGATATTGCTGCGTTTCTGGATCGGCTGGAACGGGCGGATGGTGAGGCTGGCCTAGCTGACGTCCGGGTGCGGGCGCTGAACAGGGCGATCCCGCTGCTGACCGATCAAGCAAGCGATGGCCAAGCAGACCGCGTTCAAAAAATTCTTGAACTCTTGAGTGACCACACAACTGAGCCGACACCCGCTGCCCATACCCAGTCAGCCCTGGGGGCCGATCCTGGCACTGACTACTGACCCGACCATTTCACCCACGCAACTGCCATGGCCTACATCGACCCCCACATCCACATGGTCAGCCGGACCACCGACGACTATCAGGCAATGGCCGAGGCCGGCTGCGTGGCGATTACCGAGCCTGCCTTCTGGGCTGGCTTTGATCGGTCGAGCCCGGCTGGCTTTTATGACTATTTTCGGCAGCTGACCGAGGTCGAGCCGAAGCGGGCGGCCCGGTATGGCATTGCCCATCACTGCTGGCTCTGCATCAATCCCAAAGAAGCCGAAGACCCGGTCTTTGCCCGGGAGGTGATGGGG
>RGBY01000184.1 GCA_009919445.1 Planctomycetia bacterium | reverse complement strand
GCGGTGTTGCCTGAGCCGGATTTTCAGCAGGCGGCAGTTCGCTGCTCAAGGCTTGGTTCAGATCGCTAACCAGCTTGCTCGCCCGCTCGGCCCAGTCGCTGCCTTCGTGGTCATCTGCAACTGCAATGGCGGAGAGAAAGTCGACACCAGCCAAGAGAAGGTCGGCGTCGGTCGATTCCATCTTCAGGCTGCCTTCTCCGGCAGCGATAAAGAGGTCTTCAAGGGCATGGGCGACCTTCACGGCCCCATCGAGGCCAACAATTCGTGCTGCTCCCTTGAGTGAATGGGCGGCCCGCATGAGCGATTCGATTGTCTCAGCCGTCGGCTGCTGCTTCTCGATAGAGAGAATGCCCTGCGACAAGATTTCCGTCTGGCTTTCAGCCTCCAGCCGAAACAGTTCCAGCATCGAAAAGCCACTGAGATCATCAGGCACGGAGGGCCTCGCTGCTGCTGGTTATGGGAAAGGAACGGAGTTACTGAGGAATCTGGTCGTGGAGGCCGCTAAAAAGACGGTCGGCTGCCAACAGGCTGACAACGTGTTCGTGCCAGGTGAACAGGGCGCGAGAGAATCGTTGGCCCGGCTTGCCGAGCGTCGACGGCACATCTCGCAGTTCGTCATCGACCACACGATGAACGCCGGCGACCTCATCCACAGGAAAGGCCCAGCGACGGGTGGTGCGGCCCTCGGTGTGGGTAGCCACGAGCAGCCTCGCTGAGGCGAGAATGGCGTCGTCGTCTGCGGTCTGGAAGCTTCCGCGGTCACTCAGCGACGGCACAGCGGTTTGAACATCGGCATGCTCGGCAAAGCCAAGAAGCCCGTGCAGTGAGCCGCAGAGAAGCAGCTGGCCACGGATATTCACCATTCCCTTCAGGACGGCGTTGCTGCGATGGGGAATTCGATGGATTCGCCGCTGGGGCGTGACCTCGGTCAGCACATCGGCAGCCAGCGCAAACCACTCATCGTTCAGCCGAAAGATAAGTGTGCTGAGGCCAGTTCCCGAAGCAGCATCGCTTGGCTGGTCGAGGACTGCTCGCCATTCATCCAGGTAGCCGGCAGGAGGCGCTCGGTTGAAGAACTGCTCGGCTGCTCCAGCCATCACCGGGCAATTCCGGCAATGGATATAGGTGGCCAGATCAGGGCAACTGCGATCCCCTGCCACTCCGATCTGACGCCAGCATTCCGCCGGGCGTTCCGCCGGTTGAGGCGGGCTGGCTGATGCTGTTTCGGTTGCAGGAAGGTTGTGGTCGTTCATGAGGCAGCAGGGTTTGCGGCAAGGGCGGCACTTCGACGATACCTTCGCTCAAGCGCCGTGTCACCTCGGCGTCTGGCGGCAAACGCGAGGGCCAGGAGGGCAGCCTCGTGACGAGGTTCAAGGTAAACCACCTTTTCAAGCAATCGCTCCGCCTCGATAAATCGGCCCAGTGACTGCTCGAGCATGGCAGCCAGAAACAGTACCTCCGGTTCCGGTCCCTCCTCCTCGAGGGCTCTCTGGCAGCACAAGAGGGCCGCTTCGACATCCCCGGCGTTGGCGAGTTGTTCAGCCTGCGTCAGGGCGGGGTGGGCGGCCGGCTCGTTGACCGGCGTATGGACGGGCGCTGGTGGAGGCTGATCCGTGACTGCTGGAGGCTGGCCTGATGACATGAGCCCCTCTTTTTTTTGAGCTCGTTTGACACCTGTTGAGCTGCCTGCTGACTTCGCGGCTAACTGGCTTGCCGACTTCACGGCAGGGGCATAGTGGGGACTGCGAAGGCCTGCGGTGAGTGGTGCTGTCGGCTGGCTGGTTGGGTGTGGGGCACGTTGGCAGAAGGCCAGCGGGCCAGTCGGCTGCCAGCCGGCTGTTGCCAGAATGACAGCTTCAGCGGCACCGACAATGACTTCGCCATGACTGGCCAGAAGGTGTTTGAGCAGTGCCTGCGTCTGCCGACGGGCTTTTCCCGTAAGGTAGATCAAAAGATTGCGGCAGCAGATGAGATCATAGGGACTGCCCGCCGCAGCCAGGAGGCGTGATGCGGTCGACTGATCAAGCAGGTTGAGCTGCATGAACTGCACCTGCTGGCTGACCTGCTGGGAGATCCTCCAGCCACCATCTGTTTTCGTGAACCAGTGGTCCTGAAGCCGCTTCGCGTTTGTGCGAAACGCGTTCTCTGTAAAAAGCCCCTGGCGGCTGCTGGCGATGGCTGTCTCACTGATGTCGGTGGCGACAATGCGGAACCGGTCAGCCGGGATGCCGGCATCAAGGAGTGAGAGTGCAAGCGAGAAGGCCTCTTCACCGGCAGCGCAGGGGGCTGAGAGAATCGTAACTTTCGGCTGTTGCAGGAGCCGCTGCTTGGCTACGGCGACGGCATGTTCAAAGACACGAGGCTCGCGAAGAAACCAGCTTTCCGAAACAACAATTGTCTCGATGAGCTGTCGCTGAAAGTCAGGATGTGTTGTCTTGTCAGCAGCCGCATGGTTTGAGTCCGCTGGCAACCTGGCGAGTGCTGTTTGAACGGCACGAATAATGGCTGGACGGCCAAGCCGCTCGGCATCGAGACCAATGACTTCAGCCAGTTGCTGGCTGATGCGGTCAATGGTCGGGTCCCCAAGCAGGCCTTGCTCGTCGCTCGCTGTGGCAGCCGGAACATGGTGACGGCAACTGCTCATTGAATTAGGCTGAGGTTTCCACGGCGGGGCCGTCGGCGGGGGGCGTCTGGTTGGCAAGGGTCAGCAGGTCAGCCAGGACATCCTGTGGAAGGAGGTGGTCGATGGCAATCAGCTGAGCTGACGTGGTATCAGCGTCGGTTTCCAGGTCGATGACTGGGCCGAGGAAGCCTGCACTGGAGGCCGTCGGGGTGCCCTTGGCTTTGGTAATGCCAATCACATCTTCGGCCACCAGTCCCAGCAGCAGTGGTGCTGGCGATGAGTCAGCCAGTTGGACAATCACCGTGCGGGTCCCCAGGCGATCCCGGCACCGAGTGCCGTCGAGAAGTTGACTCAGATCCAGGGCTGGGAGGAATCGCCCACGATAGCGGATCAGCCCCCGGACCTCTTGTGGCTGGCGGGGGAGCGGCCGAGCAGCAATCAGGGGAAGGACCTCAACGATCTGGCGGGTATCGATCCCATAGCGGCGGCCGGCGACAGTGAAGGTCAGCAATTGCATGAGACCATTTCCGCAGAGAACGGGGAGATTCAGGACAGTGACCGATTTTCTCAGTCCCTACGATACCCTGAACCGGCAGCGTGTGCTCCCGGTGGTCGCAGGAGCCCCGTGGCGTTCAGCCTGCCTTGGCCCGCAGGTTGCGTTTTGACTCGTCATCGGCGACTCGCAGGCGAAGTGTTGCTGCTGCCGACGGTGGCCCACGCCGCTCTTGGACAAAGCCGCGGCGACCACCTTCGAGAAAGGCGTAAAGATGGGCGGCGAGGCCACTGGGAAATTCGACCCGCAGGGTCTCGAGCACCTCGGTCCAAGGAAGACCGCGGCGGTAGATGACTCGGTAGGCCGCTTTCAGCGCCGTGATTTCGTCCGTGGCGAACCCAGCGCGACGAAGCCCGACTGAGTTGAGGCCGACGACGCTTCCCGTCTGGCCGTCGATCAGCATGTAGGGGGGCACATCCTGCACCACACGGGCGTGGCCACCGATCATTGAAAATCGACCGATACGACAGAATTGATGGATGGCAACAGCACCGGAGACAAAGGCTCGATCCTCAATTTGAACGTGGCCGCCGGCTAGGGCGCTGTTGGCCAGGATGCAGTGGTTGCCCACTTGGACATCGTGGCCGAGATGGGCGGCGGCCATCAGGTAGTTGTGGTCACCGACAATGGTCTGGCCGTCTGGCTTGAGTGCCCGGTGAACGGTCACGCCTTCACGGAACACGTTGTGGTCACCGATAAGGACCTGGCCCACCGTTTCCGGCCGGGCAACATGCTGAGGTTGTCCACCGATGACGGCATGCTCGCAGATCTCATTATGGCAGCCCATGCGGACACCAGATTTGATGACCGCACCGCTGGCGACCGAGCAGTAATCGCCAATCGTCACACCAGCCTCAATCGACGCAAAGGCCGCCACTGTTACGCCAATGCCGAGTTCGGCTTCCGGGCTCACCGAGGCCAGAGGATGGATGCTCACAGGATGCCTGCGTGGAGATAAGGTGCAAAAGTGGCCGCATCGGCCACCCGCGGTTTATCGGTATCCGGGGCGGTTGAATTCAATGCCATTTCCCACCATTCTGGAAAACCTGCGGAGGCTTCCCGTCTTGCCCAGATTTCGCGTTCTCCGGCAGTTTGCCGGTCGACAGGAAAGACAGAAGGAGGATCCCCGCTACACTTAGGCTCCTGCTCAAAATCCCTGTCCAAGAGGGTTGCTCAGGTGCGGGCCTGGGCTCGAACTGACGCCGACGGAAAGAACGGAATGATGGCAAGTCGCGAAGAGGCCTACGCGGCCGCGGAAAAACTGAAAGAAGACGGGCAGCTCGAAGAGGCCGTGGCGGCCCTCGACACGCTCGTTGGTGAGCACCCTGATTACGCCCTGGCCCATTCGGCGATTTCGTCGTGTCTGTGAACTTCAGCCCAATGATCCCTTCAGTTTTACCGCCCTCAGCATGGCCTGCATGAAGGCTGGCATGATCGCCGAAGCCGAAGATGCCCTCGGCCGCTCCCGGATGATGACCGGCTGACAAATTCCTGCGATCCGTGCATGCTTGTGAAAAGTTCATGCCTTCGATAATTGCAGCTGTGATTCCAACGCTGAACTCGTTCTCTGAGGATCAATCCAGGGGAGGTCGCCATGCGTGGTCCTCATGGTTTCGTTGCATTGAGGGGGAAACGGTGATGGCCGCGTGCGGTTAGGTCCGGAAGGGTGCTTCAGGAGATGGATGCATATGAATCTTCAACTCCTCAATAAGGTTTGTTTTACCATTTGCATTGGTTGCATTGTTCTGGGAACAGTGTTTTCGCTTGCAATCATTTGGGGCGAATTGAGTGACAATGAATTCGTCTGGAAGTCGTGGCTTTCAATTGGTGTGCTATTCCTCGCTTCTGCGCTGACGTTGAGCGTG
>RGBY01000183.1 GCA_009919445.1 Planctomycetia bacterium | reverse complement strand
TCCAGACGATCGCGTTGAGCACCAATCGGCGGAAGTCATCAATGGCCCAGTTCCGGTGCCAGTGTCCACCGGTAAAGCCAACGCCTCGCCCCCCGTCTGGCCGCTCGATCGCCCACATCAGGGTTTGGCGGCTGTCGAGCCCCTGCTCGCCGGCAGGCGTCCAGTGGATGTAGCGGTTGATCCGCTTTCGGGTTGGCGTCGCCGTCAGCAGATCGACCGCTGTCTTTGGCTCGGCCCATCGCATCTTGTAGTACCACTCGTCGTTGGCTGAAAAGCTGGGGACGCCTCGAGCGATTGGGTGTGTGGCGGCCGGTTCAGCAGCAGCCGTCCAATGGGGATTGCAGGAAAAGCCGGCTTCATAGTGGCCGCCAATCCACTTCTTGAAGAACTGCCCACGCGGCCCCGCTGGCACCTCGACGGCATAGTGCATGCACATCAGCCCAACACCCTGATTAACCAGCCGATCGACGGTTTCTTCGTGGCCAAAGGTGGGGTGTCGGTTGTTGCCGTCAGCGTAGATGACGATGGCTGCTGCACCATCGAAAATCGACTCATCCTCAGGCCAGCCGTTGTGAACAACGTCTATCTTTACTGGCAGGCCGCTCTGCTCGTTGAGAGCCCTGGCAAGGAGGATCGAGCCAGCGTTGAATTCGTGTTGGCCCGACGGATGACTCGGCTCGCCGGCGATCATGACGATACGGCAGTTATCGGCGGCAAGCGTGCAGGAGCATAAAAAGAGGGCCAAACTTAAAGCCGTTAGGAAACGCATCGTTGAATCCTTTTTGAGGGGTGTGGTCAAGCGCGGGTAATCTCATGCACATGCACCAACCACCGCCTGGTTGTACCACGCCAATAACGGAAAGAAAAAGAGTGACCCGGGGCAGTTCGCGGGCTGTGTGCCTGCGTTGTTTCTGACACAGCAAAGGACACGCTTCATATGAAGACTTTCAAGTTTCTCATTCGACTTCTATCGGTGCTTACCCTCATCAGTGCTGTGGCTGTTGCGGATTCGACACGACCAAATATCGTCCTGATTATGGTCGACGACATGGGCTTTTCCCTCTATCCGCACGAGACGGGGATTGGCTGGATGACGACGGATCAGGGTGCACCGGGGTATCGCGGTCGACTCAATGACGAATGCGTGACGATCGCGGAGGTGTTGGGTGATGCTGGCTACTTCACCATCATGACCGGTAAATGGCATGTTGGTTTTACGCATGGAGTGACACCAGTCAGACGCGGCTTTGACCGCAGCCTCAACCTGCCCGCTGGTGGGCTGCATTTTTCTGATCAGACCGGCAGTAAAGGTGACACCAAGTTATTTCTTAATGGCAGCGAAGTGTCACGGAATGATCCACAGTTTGCGCCACCTTGGTACGGCACTGACCTCTGGACCGAACAGGGCCTGAAATTCACCTCCGAGGCCGAGGCTGCCGGAAAGCCGTTCTTTTGGTATCTCGGCCACGTTGCCCCTCACTTTCCCTGCATGGCACCTGAGGAATCGATAGAGAGGTACCGAGGTCACTACCTGCAGGGCTGGGATCGACTGAGAGAGGATCGCTATGCCCGCCAAATAAAAATGGGCCTGATTGATCCTGCGTGGCAACTTGAGCCGAGGCCAGAGGAAATTCCCGCATGGAATTCTCTCAGTCGCGATGATCAAGCACGATACGACGACATGATGGCCATTTACGCAGCAATGATTGATGAGGTCGACCGCAATATTGGCAAAATAGTGGATGAACTGCGAGCCCGCTCACTTCTGGACAACACACTTATTCTCTTTCTTTCTGATAACGGGGGGAACGCAGAATCTGGTGTCAGCGGGCGTTACAAGGGCGAGCATCCCGGCGATCAGCACTCAGATGTTTTCATCGGTCGTTGCTGGGCGCACCTCAACAACACACCGTTTCGAAAATACAAGCACTACAACCACGAGGGTGGGATCGCCTCACCACTGATTGCCCACTGGCCGGCTGCCATCACGTCGCGAGGCGGACCGGATAAGTGGATTCGCACCCCAACCCATGTGATCGACATCATGGCCACCTGCATCGACGTCGCCGAGTGCACGTATCCACGGGAACGTAAAGGCCGGAGGATAAAGTCGCTGCGCGGCCAGAGCCTTCAGCCCTTGCTCACCGGCAAAGGCAATTTTCCGCAACGCCCACTCTTCTGGGAGCACGAGGGGAATGCCGCCCTCCGGGTTGATGGGCACAAACTCGTTCGTCAGGGAGTGAATGGACGATGGGAACTGTTTGACGTTGAGGCTGACCGGACGGAACAACACGATTTGGCTGCCGGTAAACCAGCAATGGTGTCTGCACTGAGTGCGGAATGGGCTAAATGGGCTCGTGACGTCAACGCTATTCCCAAGCCGAAGAAGAAGCGTTCGAAGTCAGTCAATTGAGCCGGAGTACGGAATAGGCTGGTTACCGCCACAGTGGCTCGATCATTTCGGCGTTGATTTCCTCCCACTGATCGCGAAGACGCGCCAATTTGTCCGGCTCAACACGCGAGAGATTACGGCTTTCCCCGACGTCATTGGTTAGGTTGTAGAGCTCCCATTCACCCTTTTTGGAACCACCATTCCTCAAGGCCTTCCAATCTCCACTGCGGATCGCCGCTCGGTTGCCTACTCGCCAGAAAAGCCCCGCATGAGGCTGCCCACTCTGGCTGCCAGTCAGAAAAGGAAGCAGGTTCACCCCATCGCCTGGGGAACCTGCGGGCCGTTCAATCGCAGCAGCCGCGAGTGCCGTCGCAGCAATGTCGACTGAACAGACTGGCGCTGAATAGGTCTGGCCATGCGGCAGAACACGAGGCCACTGAAGAAGAAAAGGGACCCGTAGCCCACCCTCGTAGACCGAGCCTTTGCCACCCCGCAAAGGCTGGTTGCTCGAGGTTAATTCGGCCGTGGGACCGCCGTTGTCACTTATGAAAAAGAGGAGGGTATTGTCATCCAGCCGATGCGTCCTCAGGGTCTCTGTCACCCGGCCGATCGAGTCATCGAGATGCGCGAGCATCGCCGCAAAAATTCGCCGCTGAATATCTTCAATGTGTTTAAAGCGGGCGAGGTAGTCATCCCGGCCCTGAAGTGGACTGTGAACAGCGTTGTATGCCAGGCAAAGAAAAAATGGCCGATCCTGATGGCACTCAATGAAGGCAACGGCCTCACGAGTGAATGCATCTGTGAGATTTTCGGTCTCGGCAACGGGCTGCCCGCCGCGAAGAATCGGATTGTTGGCGTCATAGGCAGGCTCATTATGCCGGAGGTGGCTGGAGTAGATCGTTCGGCCATCGGCCGACACCCAACGCTCGGCCGTCAGGCCTGCAGGCAGCCGCCGTCTTCGCAGCCAGGTGACATGGTCGTCGACTGAGGTCGGCACGAAGAAATGCCCCTCGTGCAGAAAGCCAAAGAACTGGTCGAAGCCGCGCCGATTCGGATGATAGGCCGCGGTGCCTCCGAGATGCCATTTTCCGATCAGCCCCGTGCTATAGCCAGCCTTGTCACGCAGCAGATCTGCAAGCGTTTGTTCGGTTGGTGGCAGGCCAATATCAGGCACTTCATTGCGTGCCCCAATTGGATTGAACTCAAACCCAAACCTCGTCTGTAGGCGACCCGTCAGAAGGCCCGCTCGTGAGGCGGCACAGAACGGCGCTGTGACGTAGCCGTCTGTGAAGCGAACGCCATTGGCGGCAAGAGCGTCAATATTCGGTGTAGGAATGTCGGTAGTGGGAGATTGGCAGCTGCACTCGCCGTAGCCAAGATCATCAGCAATGATCACCACCACATTTGGCGGGGACGCGAATCCCTGCCCTGTCATTGCCACTGCAATGAAAAAAATAAGAAGTAGTCGCATCCCTCGTCCTCCTCAATAACCGCGTTGAGCCATTTTTCATTCCTGGGACGCTTGACCGGCAGGAGTGATGCAAAGAGCATGCGGGGTCAGTTCGTTGCGGTCGGCGTTGCAGGACGCCCGCTACGCGGCTTTCTTTTCCATCGTCGGAACCATGGTGACGGCCACGGTTTTGATGCTCGCCTTGCGGCCGCCATTGCCCGCAGCGACCGCCTTGAAAGGAACGCCCTGGTGGAACTGGATTGGCGGCCCGCTGGGAGCGATCTTTGTGCTCTCCGGAGCATCACTCGTTCCTAAGTTGGGGGCGGCAGCCTTCATCGCGTCGGTGGTGGCCGGGCAGCTGGCCTTTTCACTGTTTCTGGATCACTTTGGCCTGATGCACCTTCCACAGCAGTCGATCACACCCGGCCGGCTGTTCGGTGTGCTGCTTGTTTTTGCTGGGGTGATGGCGGTCAAGTACCTCTGAAGGGAGGCCGGTTGGGGCTGCTATCGAATCAGCGAATCGCCGGGTATTCTTGAGTGAGGAAACTGCTGCAGCCCTACTATTTGACCCCCGGCCCGATTCATGCGATCGATCGAAATATATGACACCACGCTGCGGGACGGTTCGCAGGGTGAAGGCGTGAACTTTTCGCTCGAAGACAAGCTCGCCATTGCACGGCGGCTGGATGAGGCAGGCGTCGACTTCATCGAAGGGGGCTATCCACTTTCCAATCCTAAGGATGCCCAGTTTTTCGCTCGGGGCCGAGAGCTTGGGCTGCGACACGCCCGGCTGTGTGCCTTTGGCATGACCCGCCGCCGCGGCATGGAGGCGGCGGCCGACCCGGGCATGCAGGCGTTGCTCGCGGCGGAGACGCCGATTGTGACCATTGTCGGGAAGACGTCGGCCTTTCACGTCGAGACGGTACTGGGCGTCACCCGCGAGGAAAACCTGGCAATGATCGCCGACACGGTCGGCTATCTCAGGAGCCAGGGCCGCGAGGTCTTTTATGACGCCGAGCATTTCTTCGACGGCTGGAAACTCGATGCAGACTACTCCCGGAAAACGCTGCGGGCAGCATCTGAGGCCGGAGCGACCCGACTGGTGCTCTGTGACACCAATGGCGGCACCCTGCCCGCGGAAATCAATGAGATTGTCAAGACGGTAGCCGCTGTCATTGACGTGCCGCTGGCCATCCACTGCCACAATGACTGCGACCTTGCTGTTGCCA
>RGBY01000182.1 GCA_009919445.1 Planctomycetia bacterium | reverse complement strand
CCAGCCTCACTTTCTTTGAAACCAGGTTGCCCAGCCCAGCCGCACCAGATCGGAAGCCCCCAGCACCATCTGCCACCAGTCCACCTTGCTGAGCCCTCGTTGCCGCTGGGTAAAAGTAATGGGTACCTCACGAATCCGGCCGCCAGCCCGATGGATCTGCCAAAGCATCTGCTCCTGAATCGCATAGCCCTCAGTGGAACCCTGCAGAACATCGAGGAAGCTCAGCCGAATCACCCGGAAGCCGCTTGAACTATCGAAGGCAGGCACGCGGAGGACCCAATGCGTCCACCAGCAGACGAGCCGGCTCAGCATGCGACGCGACAGTGGCCAGCCGACCACGCTGCCGCCATGAATTTTTCGTGAACCAATCACCACATCGGCCGGTGGCTGGCCCGGCGGTGCAACCGCAGCGAGCAACCGAGGAATATCGGCGGGGTCATGGCTGAAGTCGGCATCCAGACTCACAGCCAACTGGTAACCCCGGCGCCGGGCCTCATGCAGGCCATCCCTCACGGCACTGCCAAGACCACGGCGATCCCGCCGGATCATCACCGTCAGCCGCGGCTCATCTGCTGCCCGCTGGATTGCCAGCTCGCCGGTACCGTCAGGCGAGTCATCATCGACCACCAGCAGATCGAGCAGCGGGTCGGCCAGCAGCACGGCATCAATCAGCCGCAATACATTTTCGGCCTCTTGATAGGTGGCAGCAATCACCAGCACCCGCTCAGCTGGCGGCCGGATGCTGGTGTCAGACAGGGGTGGGGCTGAGGGGGCTGTCGTCATGGCTATCTTCAGAGTGTCTCAAATCGACAGCCGGAGACAACTTCCTTTCTGGCAATCAGCCGGCAGCTGCATCAGGCCTGCCGCGACGATTCCAGTTGCCCGCCACGCCGCAGCCGGGCGAACAGCCGCGAGTAATCGCCTAGCCGCACCGCCTGCACGGCCGGCTCAGGGGCATGCGGGTCGACATACAAATCTTCTTCAATGACCACCATGTCTGAATCATCAGGATCAGACTCGATCTCAGGCTCGGGCTCACCACGCTCCTCTGCAACGGCGTCTTCCCCCGGCACAAACTCAGCTTCTGCAATTTCATTCGGTTCATCGGGCGTAGTCGCGGCCGCCAGTTCACACGCCGGCAGTTGGCGAGCCATCATTTGCCCCTCACGGCTAGCAACATGGAGACGATTTTCAAAATCATCTGGGCCGTTCATGACAAATCGCTCAACCACCATCTCTTCATCAGCAAAAATCTCAGCGAACGGATCGGGACGGCTGACACCATCTTCCACAGCGAACGGAGGATCAAAGATCAGCTCAATGTCATCTGTCTGCTGGTTCAAGCGATCAGCTAGCGGGCGGGTCTGCACCCGCATCATAACTTCGTCATCTCCTCCACAGTCGATCACACCACCGGCAGCCGCCAAGAGCGCTCGGGCAGCGTATTCTGTTGCCTCTAGTGAGGCCGCGAAGCCAATCGCCTGCTCACCTTGCTCCACGGCATCCAACTGCTCAGAACACCTGCTCCGGCAATCAACCGTCTGCCACTCTTCCGAATCGTGTCCTGCAGCATCTGACGCAGACTTGGCTTGTGGGAATGAGACTGTTTCAAACTGATACGCGGCTTCATCTTGGCAATCCAAGTCTTCCGCTCCAGCAGCATGCCCCACAAGGCCGTCGTCGATGTCATCAAGTGTGCCGAACTCAATACTGGCAGCCCCGTCGTCAGCGGTTTCCCTATGGCAGGCATCCTCAACTGCACCAAGGCCGGCCTCTTCGCCAGCCGCCGTCACCGACTCGGTTATCCCGGGAGGCTGCTCTTCAGCCGGTGGCTCCATCACACGCGATGCTGGCGGCTCTAGTGCGGCCTGAATGGCAGGCGGTGGTGGCAGGCGCTGAATCTCTTCCCACGCGGCCGCCAGTTCAGCCGTGCCGACCTGGTCGATTCCCTGCTGCTCTGCAAGCCGGAGGGCCTGATCGCAGACCTGATTGATCAACCGCGGGGACTGGGCCTCATCCACCAAGACGACAAGCCCACCACCGGTGGCGGCCAGACCACGAATACGATCGACCAGCCCGATCCGCACCTCTTCTTCATCGAGTCCAGCGTAGGGTTCGCCAATGTCAGCCAGGATTGACTGCCAGAGGCCACGGCGGGTGCAGATCCGCGCTCCTGCCAGCAACGCGACGGCGAAGCGGCCCTCAAGTTTGTCCCGCAGACAGGTCAGCAACAATGACTTGCCGGTGCCGGTACTGCCAATCACTAGGCCGATTCCCTCAGCCCGGACAATCGCCCGGTGGAGTCCGTCGAGCGCAGCCTGGGCATCGCGGGAAGCATGAAACGAGGCGACCCGCGGCAGCGTCATGAAGGGACGAACAGCAGGCTGCGAGGAGGGACGTGGTGTTGGCATAGATGGAGAGGGCGACAAGAATCAAATGGGCAAAAATGAAACTGGGCCGGCCCCCCATCCCGCCGCTGGTTCGGCGGGGACGCGAATTGCAGGAACGGCTCGCCCAGACTCTGGTATTGTCGACCAGAGAGCGTGACTTCCTGCACCAGAGCCGCGGTGCATAGACTTTTCCGGTTGGGTCGATCAACTCGATTGGGCACAGCGAAGAAGATTCTGCTGGCAAACAACCCAGCGGGGGCCTCACCAGCAGGACGGAGTGACGACATGTTCCAAATCAAAATCTGTGGAGTCACATCGGTCGCCGACGCCCGCCTCATCGCGGCTGCCGGGGCTGATGCCATTGGTCTCAACTTCATTCCCGGCTCACCCCGCTGCCTGACGGTTGACGCGGCCGCCGCCATTGCCGCCAGCCTTCCGGCTGGCATCACCATCGTCGGTGTCTTTGTTGGTCGCCCCCCAGGGGAGATGCTGGCAGTTGCCAAAGAGGTTGGGCTGACCGCGATCCAACTCCACGGGCTGTTTGATGGTCCTCCTGAGTCGAGTGACCCGCCCTGGCGTTGCGACGAACTCCGGCCCTATCCCGTCATTCGGGCGGTGCGTCTCGACGAAGCCTCCGCCGACCCCGACCGCCTGGCGACGGCGCGGCAATGGATTGATGCTGCGGCGGCCTGCGGTGCCCGTCCCGCAATGGCACTGGTTGATGCGGGGGTTTCACGTGGCACAACGGCGGGGCAGATGGGAGGCACCGGGCACACCGTCGAATGGGAGTCGGTGGCCAGCACCCCCGATCTCCCCATCCCGACGACGTTGGCTGGCGGCCTCACTCCGGAGAATGTGGCGGCTGCCATCCAGGCCAGCCGACTGCTGGCGGTCGACACGGCCAGCGGCGTTGAATCATCCCCCGGCCAGAAAGACCCTGATAAGGTCTCACGGTTCGTGACGGCTGCCCGGGCTGCCTTCGACGTCGGCAGTGGCCCTGCGGCACGACCGTAACCAGACCCCTGCAAGCAGGCGGTGATTGGCCGGAAGATCAGCCAGACCCCCCAGTTTCTACCGCCGGATTGCCCTGACAGCCTGTGTGCGCAGGCTGTGCAGGAGTCGCGAAACCGTTACAATCAGATCGAATGAGCGTAAGGAGCGTTCGGTGGCATTGGCCACCAATCTAGAGACACTAACTCTCTTCCCAGGAGGATTCCGTGGCCCAAGTTGATACCCGTCTCCCGTACAAAGTTGCCGACATGTCCCTGGCCGATTGGGGCCGCAAGGAGATCATGCTGGCTGAAAACGAAATGCCGGGGCTAATGGCCCTGCGGGAAAAGTATGGCAAGACCAAGCCGCTTACCGGTGCCCGCATCGCTGGCTGCCTCCACATGACGATTCAAACAGCAGTCTTGATTGAGACGCTCGTTGAACTCGGTGCTGAAGTCACCTGGAGCAGTTGCAACATCTTCTCAACCCAAGACCATGCTGCGGCAGCCATCGCCAAGGCTGGCATTCCGGTCTACGCCTGGAAAGGCATGACCGACGAAGAGTTTGACTGGTGCATTGAGCAGACTCTGTTCTTCCCGGACGGTGAGCCTCTGAACCTGATTCTCGACGATGGTGGCGACCTGACCGCCATGGTTCACGACAAGTTCCCGGAACTGCTGGGTGGCATTAAGGGTCTGTCAGAAGAGACCACGACCGGCGTGCACCGCCTCTATCAGATGCAGGAGAGCGGCGAGCTCAAACTGCCTGCAATCAACGTCAATGACTCATGCACAAAGAGCAAGTTTGACAACCTCTACGGCTGCCGGGAAAGCCTGGCGGACGGCATCAAGCGGGCCACCGACATCATGGTGGCTGGCAAGGTTGTTGTCGTTGCTGGTTACGGTGATGTCGGCAAGGGTTGTGCCGATGCGATGAAGGGCCTCGGGGCTCGCGTGATTGTGACAGAAATTGACCCCATCAACGCTCTGCAGGCAGCGATGGAAGGCTACGAAGTCACCACCATGGAAGATGCTGCTTCTGAGGGCCAGATCTTCGTGACGGCCACTGGTTGCCGTGACATCATTCTGGGCAAGCACATCGAGCAGATGCCTGATGATGCCATCATCTGCAACATTGGGCACTTCGACCTCGAGATTGATGTCGCCTGGCTGGAGAATACCGCCGGCATCAAGAAGGTAGAGGTCAAGCCACAGGTCGATCGCTACACACTGCCCTCGGGCCGGTCCGTGATTGTGCTGGCCGAAGGTCGGCTGGTGAACCTTGGCTGTGCGACTGGCCATCCGTCGTTCGTGATGAGCACAAGTTTCACTAATCAGGTCCTGGCCCAGATCGAGCTCTGGCAAAACCCAGAGAAGTACGAGATCAGTGTCTACCGGCTGCCGAAGCAGCTTGACGAGGAGGTGGCTCGGCTGCACCTCGACAAGTTGGGTGTCAAGCTGACGAAGCTAACACCAGAGCAGGCTGCCTACATCCACGTCTCGGTAGAAGGGCCGTTCAAGCCAGACTACTACCGGTACTAGACCGCGTCGTCTCGGAACCACTCCGGGGGTCTCCCCGGCCAGATCGTATGGGAAGGCTGCAGGATCATCTTGTCCTGCAGCCTTCCTCTTTTTGTAGCTGCCGGCTGGACTGATGTTTCATGTGAAACGCACCCCCGCCCGCAGCCTGCCGGACAGGGCGAGACGCACCG
>RGBY01000181.1 GCA_009919445.1 Planctomycetia bacterium | reverse complement strand
TAGGCCTTCGACAGCAACAATTCCCGGCCCCGTTCCGGGTCGCCTGCGGCCAGCCCCATCACCGGTAGAATCGCCACGACCGCCACCAGCCACCAGGTGATGGCTGCAGGCCGCACTCCGGAAGCCATTCGTGGCAATCGAAATTCGGCGAACCATACTTTCATGGCATACTGCATCGACGGACCACTGCTTCCAAGGCGTGCCACCAACCGGTGGTCTCCCGCAGTATAGGCCGCTCTACCGACATGGCCGCCCGCCCCCATTCCTGCCAGGTGCACCATGGTGACTGCCAACCCAATCCTGCTGCCGGAACTCCGCGGCCTGCTGGCCGAGGGGGATGCCGCCGGTATTCGTGAAGTGGCCGTTGAACTCCATCCAGCCACGGTTGCCGAATTTTCTGAAGGTCTCGAAGACACCGAACTCTGGCAGCTTTTGACTGCCCTGCCAGCAGAGCAGCAGGCGGAGATTTTCCCGTACTACCCGCTAGCCCGGCAGGTGCAACTGCTCGAGGGAGCCGACCGGAACCAACTTGCTCCTCTCCTCGAAGGCATGGCACCCGACAATCGGGATGACCTGCTTCGTGAACTTGAGCCTGAGTTCGTTGATGCAATCTTGCCGCTGGTCGCCAAGGCAGAACGCCACGACATTCGCATGCTGCTCTCCTGCCCGGAGGACTCGGCTGGCAGCCTGATGACCACCGAGTACGCCTCGCTCCCCGGTGACGTGACCGCCGGCGAGGCAATCGCCCGACTGCGGAGCCAGGCCCCCAACAGCGAATCGATTTACTACATCTACGTCCTTGACTCTGAACGCAGACTGGTTGGCTTTGTCTCGTTACGAGACCTTATTCTAGCCAAGCCAACAACCATGGTCGCTGACCTCATGCAGCGAGACGTGATCAGCGTGCGGGTGGATGAGCCAACTGAGCAAGTGGTGCAGAAACTGGCCCGCTTCGACTTCATCGCCATTCCTGTGGTGGATGACATGAATCGGCTGGTCGGTATCGTCACCCATGACGACGTGCTCGACGCCGTCCGAGAAGAGGCCACAGAAGACGCCCATCTCAGCGCGGCCGTTGCCCCACTCACCGATGGCTATCTCGAAACGGGCCTCGTCACCATGACCTGGAAACGGGGTGTCTGGCTGACCATTCTCTTTGCCACTGCTGCCGTGACGGCCATGGTGCTGGCCCGCACGCCGATTCCTCACGGCTGGCTGATTGCCTTTATTCCCCTGGTGATTGCCAGCGGAGGCAACTCGGGCAACCAGTCGGCCACCCTCGTCATTACGGCCCTGTCGACTGGTGACTGTACCCTGGCCGACTGGCCGCGAATCATGAGGCGTGAATTTGCCCTCGGCCTGCTGCTGGGAATGCTTCTGGCGATTCCAGGCTTCCTCCTTGCGCTCCTTTATGCGCCGTCTCCGGCTCAGGCACTCGTCATTCCCTTGACGATTCTCGGCGTGGTGATGCTGGGGTCCTTGGTTGGCTCGGTCCTGCCATTGCTCTTTCGCTCGGTCGGCCTTGATCCGGCACTAATGAGCAATCCCTTTGTTTCGGCAATTGTCGACGTGGTCGGCATCCTGCTTTACATGTCGATCGCCTTCGCGATGCTCGGCTGACCGGCAGGCCACCTTTCTTTCGATCGGCTGGCCCCGATTTGGCCTACCCAAGCGTCCGGCCAACCGCCTCGGCCACGCGGCGGCAGGTGGCCATCGTCGCCTCAAAGGCGGCAAAGTCGAGCGTCTGCCCACCATCACTGGCTGCGTTCTTGGGGTCAGGATGGACCTCAATGATGAGCCCGTCAGCCCCAACTGCCACCGCGGCGGCGGCCATGCTGGGCACGAGTTCAGCATGCCCGGTTCCGTGGCTGGGGTCGATGACCACCGGAAGATGGGTGCGAGCCTGCAGCCAGGGAACTGTTGCCAACGGCAGGGTAAAGCGAGTGTGGGCTTCAAAGGTGCGAATGCCCCGCTCACAGAGCATCACCTGCCGGTTCCCGGCATCAAGGATATATTCAGCCGCCAGCAGCATTTCATCCACAGTCGCGGCCGGCCCCCGCTTGAGCAACACAGCCTTATCACAGTCACCCACCGCCTCAAGCAACCGATAGTTCTGCATGTTGCGGGCGCCGATCTGGAGAACATCGGCGTAGCGGGCCACCAGTGGAACATCCTCCGGCGCAACCACCTCGGTGACAATGGCCTGGCCCGTTTCGTCACGCGCCTCGGCCAACAGCTTGAGCCCTTCTTCCTTGAGCCCTTGAAAACTGTACGGACTTGTCCGTGGCTTGAAGGCACCGCCCCTCAGGCCGGCGGCACCGGCAGCCTTCACGGCACGGGCAGAGGCAAGAATCTGTTCCCGGGACTCTACCGAACAGGGGCCGGCGATCACCCCAACTCGGCCGCCACCCACAACCAAAGGACCGGCCGTGATGACAGTCTGCTCTGTCTGCACCTCACGGCTGGCGACCTTGTAAGGAGCCAGAATCGGCAGCACCCGAGCCACCCCCGGCAGTGTTTCCATGCCGCTGACGGTGGCATCCTTTTCCGACCCGACAACGGCCACCACGGTCCGCTCTGTGCCTTCAATAATATGGGGTTTCAGACCGAGACCCTCTACTCGTTCAGTCACCTGCCCAATCTGCTCTGGGCTGGCCCCAGCCTTCATCACAATAATCATTGCCTGCTCCAAGACTTCAGCGTGTCCACGTCCTCTGCACCTGCAGCCTCTGCCGCTGCTGGCTGGCTGTCAACGCGTGGGTCGAAAACAGGGAAAAACCCCGCGGTCACCGATTCCACGCCGCCCGCCTTAAGGGCCGCTCTTCGCAGAAAATACGGCCGGCAGAGACTCACCACGTTTACCGGCGGCTGTCTTCGTCGTCACCACAATCACATCGGCACCAGCTTCTTGCCGCACGACGTAGACCAGTTTCCCGCTGTTATTGTCACTCTTGCTGAGAATCATCAGCAACACGTCTTCAGCCGGCAGATCTTGGGCCTTCAACCCAAACGACTGATTCATGGTGATGCCCTCAAGCTGCAGGTCATTTCCGGCAATGGTCATCGGAATCCCCGATTCATCAGCCAGCATCTGCACCGCCACCTCCAGTGTGTCCCGGGAAAATTCAATCGTCACAGGATGCTGGAACCGTTCGGCCAGTGTCAAAGGTGCAGCTGCTTCCCCGGCAACAGCAGTCGGCTGCTCCGTTGGACTCGCCGCAAGCTGTTCAAGCAACAGAACTGATGCGAGGGCCAGATTGTGGCCGGCAAACTGTGGCAGGTAGGTGTTGGCTACAACGAGATCCCGCTGGTCTCTCCCGACCCGCAGGCCGGTCTCGGCAAGCCGCAACAACTGCGGCAGACGCTGAACAAGCCGGCGACCATAAGGCGAGAAGGTTCGAGATGTGGTGACGTCTTCTGTTCGGTCAGGCAGGCTGGAGAATCCCTTGCTGAGCTGGCTTTCCAGTTCTCGGGCCGAACCGACGGGTGGGCCGAGGGCTGCAAATTCGAGATAGGTTCGCTCATCCAGATGAAAAGAAACTGCCGCCGCTGGACAGTCAGCGCCAAGCAGCCGCTCCAAGGGATCAAGCAGCGGCAGCATGGCTGGCGGCAAGAGCTGGCGGCCGTCATGGACGAAGTAATGTGGCGACCCAAACAGCGTGAAATGCCGCTGGCGATCGAGCACAGGAAGCAAGGGCCGCATGCTGCGTGGAAGCACGGGCTCCGCATCGGCAGCCTTGATTATCTCTTGCAACAGATCTGGAGAGGCAACAACCACCTCGTCCCCGTCAGCATCGGGAGGCTGCCACCGGCTCCAGCCACCGAGGTCTTCAACCCCTTCGTTGCTGCCGGCCGGCTGCCCATCCGCCTCCGTGGAATCAGGTCGACTCGCCTCAGCAGCTGACTTCTTCCGCCGGGCCCAGATTGCCGCCAAAGGCTGCCCATCAGCCGCCGCCTGCCAACAGACCTGCAATTGCTCGACAGATTCAAGCGGCACTCCGACAAGCCGCTCAAGTGCAGCGCAGGCATTCGCCAGAGGGCTATCACCGGCCTGCCGGATCAGCCGACCATCGGCCGTCGCCAACAGAGCTGCCGGCCGCGCCTCCAGAATCAACTGGCTTCCCCTGGGCAGATAGCGAAATGTTGGTGGCGGACCCGACGTGGGGGGCAGCCAGGGCAGAGTGTCATCAGCCACCACCTCAAAGGCCCCGACGTCGTTGGCTGGTTTGCGATTGGCTAGCGTCGATTCACCAGATGGACCACCCCCAGCGGGCAATTGACGTTGGGCTCCAGTTGGTGGCACCTGGCCAGCTCCCCCTGCCGGTGACGTTGGCTTTTCCCCAGAGTTTGAACCAAACAGAAAAAAACCGAGGGCCACCGTCATCGCCACCGCCGCCAGACCCCCGCCGATGGCAAAGGCCCGCAGGCGGTTTGCTTTGCTCCCAGATTGACTCCCCGACTTGCCTCCAGATTTACTGGTCGATTCGCCCCCGACTGCCTCTGTGCCACTGGAAGAGGCCACCGTGCCAGCTGCCACCGCCAGAAGATTCTCTTGAAATGGCTGAGCCTCTGGCAGTGACTCACTGACGGGTGATCCACCAAGGCAGCAGGCGATGGCGTCGGCGGCCTCCGCTGCATCGGCATAACGGCGATCAGGATCAGTCGCGGTGAAATAGGCCAGTAAACGGCTAACTTCTGCTGGGCAGCCAGGTGGTGGCGGCAGCAACGGTGCCCCGGCTGCAATCGCCTGACGGTTCGCCTCTGCAACACGGCTTGCGTCTCCCTGCCAGCCCGCGAGCCGGCCGACTAACAACGCATGCAACAAACACCCCAGTGCGTAGACATCACCAGCAGGTGTCACCGGTTTCCCGGTGGCGAGTCGTTCTGGTGGGACAAAGCAGATTCGCTCTCCCAGTTGCGACAGTGACTCGGGGGAACGGAGCGGATCGGCTGCCCGCAGACCGAGTGGGTCGCCGGTCAACGGATACTGCAAGAGCCGTAGCGGCGGCCGGGCAACCTCTTTTGTTGGTGTCGGTCGAATCACCGTCTCAAGTGAAATGGCTCCGTGAACACCACCGAGGCGATGAATCTCAGCAACCGCACGAGTCAGTGCTAG
>RGBY01000019.1 GCA_009919445.1 Planctomycetia bacterium | reverse complement strand
GCATTTTCATGGGCTCCACGCTCGATTTGAGCTGCTACAGTCGCGATGGCACCATCGTCGATTTTGCACGCTTGCCTGTGGACGTCGCCTGGGGCCGCTCGACGCTTAATCCAACTGCCGTGGCAGCATCCAAAGAAATTGTCGAGCCTGTGCATGGAGGCCCGAATTCCTGAGGTGATCCTCTGCCGTTTTGCACCTTTCGGTTGCGTGTGTCCTCACCGCTGGCCGTAACCATTTGTTTTCAATCCAACGCTTCGCCGAGTTTTTTTCATGTCTGATCCCGTCCTGATTGCCGGATTCATCGCGCTGTTCGTCGCTATCGGGGGAGTGTTCCTTGCCGCTAATCTGCTGGTTGGCTGGCTGGTGCGTCCCCGGATGCCGAACACGGAAAAGCTCGAGGTCTATGAGTGCGGGGAGCCGACGATTGGCTCAAGTTTCGTTCAGTTTGACCTGCGGTTTTATGTGGTCGCGTTGCTGTTCATCATCTTTGATGTTGAGGTCGCGCTATTTTTCCCGTGGGCGACTGTTTTTGGGAAAGCGACGCAGCTGGCTGATCCGGCGGTGGCAACCGTTGAGGCTGACGGGGTCACGCTTACCGCAGCCGCAGCGGGCATCTATCGGGAGTTGGGCCTAGCGGCTCCGGCGGTGCCTGCTTTCACGCCCGATGCAAAGGTGGCGGCAGCAATTGAAGCAGACCGTGGTGAGCGAACCACAAGGCAGGCTGAAGCTGAGTGGGCCGTGACGCAAAGTGGCCGCATGTTGGCCCGTACGGCGGTGGTTGATATGGCGGCGTTCTATGCCATTTTGCTTGTTGGCTTTGCCTACGTCTGGTACCGCGGTGATCTTGATTGGGTGCGGGCGGTGGCCAATCAGCGAGCAACTGTTCCCCCGTCAGGCAAAGGAGTCTAGCGAGTCATGCAAGGGTCTGATTTTGTCGGCCAGTTGGAGGCAGCTGTTCCTGGAGCAGTTGTCGGGCAAACCATGGAGGCGATTGATCCATGGCTGGAGATCGCGCCGGAAAAATTGCTGGAGACCTGCCGCTGGCTGAAAGAGTCGTGTGGCATCAAGTTTGACGGCCTGCAATGCATTACGGCTGTTGACTGGTGTGAGCCTGACCCGAAGAAGGCAGCAAAGGTGTCGTGGGAGCCGCACACCGAACTGGTCTATCACCTTTGGAGTACGGCCTCGCGAGCGAGCCTGGTGCTCAAAACAAAACTGCCGCGTTGGCAGAACGACGAGCCTGGGCAGATTCCGGAAGTGGCGAGCGTGACCTCGGTCTGGCGGGGTGCCGACTGGCATGAACGGGAAGTCTATGACCTCTCTGGAGTCAACTTCGTTGGTCACCCTGATCTGCGGCGGATCCTTTGCCCTGAGGATTGGGAGGGCTACCCGCTCCGCAAGGATTACGTCATGCCTCTCGAGTATCACGGGATGCGGGGCCGCTAGGCCGTCGTCCCTCACACAAGACCTCTTGGATCGCAAGGAACATCATGTCGCAACTGCTCGATGACGATCAGCGGATCATTGAGTTCGATGTCCGCACCGATGAGATGCTGGTCAACATGGGGCCTCAGCATCCTAGTACGCATGGCGTCCTGCGGCTTGTGCTGCGAACCGATGGCGAAATTGTCTCTGAGATGGAGCCACACATCGGTTACCTGCATCGCTGTGCCGAAAAAATTGGTGAAAATCTGACTGCCCGGCAATGGATTCCTTACACCGATCGCATGGATTATCTGGCGGCGATGAACATGAATCTCGGGTGGTCGCTGGCCGTCGAGAAGTTGCTGCGGTACGAGGTCAGCGAGAAAGCTCGTCACCTGCGGGTGCTGATTGCTGAACTCAACCGCATTGCCAGTCATCTTGTGGGCATGGGGGCGTATGGGCTCGACCTGGGTACATTCAGCCCCTTTCTGTACGCCTTTCGCGAACGAGAAAAGATTCTTGATCTTTTTGAGGAGGCCTGTGGCGCCCGCCTCACCTACAGCTATATCACGGTGGGCGGACTGACTGCGGATCTGCCGCCGGGTTGGCTCGAACGCTGCGAGCAGTTTCTCGATCAGTTTGAGCCCGTGATCCGTGAATACCACACGCTGCTGACGACAAATGCCATTTTCGTGAAGCGAACTGCCGGGATCGGCGTGCTCAGCCCCGAAATGGCAATCGATTACGGTTGCACTGGGCCAGTGCTCCGTGGCAGTGGCGTTGATATCGACCTCCGTCGTGACGGCGAGAGCATCTACACCGCCATGTATGACGGTTACGCCTTTGAGGTAGCGGTCATGAAGGACGGCCACTACCCGCGTGATCATGAGTATCCAGCGGTGCCAACAGACGCCGTTCTCGGGGACTGCTGGCATCGCTTTTTTGTCAGAATGCTCGAAGTCGTGCAGTCGATGGACCTCGTGCGGCAGGCCATCGACCGTTATTCCCAATGCAAGGGGCCCTTGGGTGAGCCCCTGAAGCTGGCCGAGAAATTGCCAGCTGGCGATGCCTATTTAGAGACAGAGTGCCCGAAGGGGCAGATGGGCTTCTACCTCGTCAGTGAGGGGGCGGCCATTCCTTGGCGGGTACGGGCACGCTCGAGTTCCTTCTCGAATCTCGCCGTTGCGCCAGAACTCTGCCGGGGATGTCTGATCGCGGATGTCCCGGCTGTGGTCGGCAGCCTCGACATCGTGATGGGGGAGATTGACAGATAGGTGAGAGCCGGATTTCGCAGGTGCACACTTGTGTGATGGACTTCGTTGATGCAGACTTCGTGCAAAATTTCACAAAGGCCAGTTGTGCTCGCAGTTTCTGCGATTGCTGGTCGTTATTCGGGGTTCGGTACCCTCGTGGTGGATGGTCCACATGGCTGAATTTTTGATTGAAACGATCGGGCTCCCCTCGTGGCTGGCGTGGACTGCGGTGGCTGCAGTGGCGGCATTCCTGATCCTCAACGTGATTGCCGGTGGAGCCCTCGTCTTTATTTGGGCAGAGCGAAAAATTGCGGCCCGTATTCAGGACCGGCTTGGGCCAACCCGCACGGGCGGTCGGTTCGGCTGGCTGCAGTCGTTGGCTGACGGCATCAAACTGCTCGCCAAAGAAGACCTCATGCCCGATGGCGCCGACGGAATGCTGTTTCGGCTGGCTCCGTATGTCAGTTTCTGTGCGTCATTCTGTGCGTTCATCGCGTTGCCATTCGCATTTGATGTGGTTGGCCTCCGGCTCAATGTCGGCGTCTTTTTTGTCGTGGCGGTGCTCGGCCTTGAGGTTTTTGGTGTGATTCTTGCCGGCTACGCTTCGGCGTCGAAATGGTCGCTCTTCGGGGCCATGCGTGAAGCAGCCCAGGTGGTCAGTTACGAGGTGCCGCTGGGCATGTGCGTTGTGGTGCCGGTGATGCTGGCTGGCAGCATGGACCTGGTGACGATTGCTGAGAAGCAGGCGGGCTGGTTGACCAACTGGTACATCTTTCACGACCCGTTCACCTTTGTGATTTTCTGGGTTTACTACACCTGTGCTGTGGCCAGCGTGAATCGGGCGCCATTTGATCTTGCCGAGGCTGAGAGCGAGTTGGTTGCCGGATTCCACACCGAATACTCTGGCCTGCGATGGAGTTTTTTCTTCATGGCTGAGTACGGGTCAATGTTTTTGGTGAGTGCACTTGCCGCCGTGCTCTTCTTGGGCGGGTGGAATGGTCCGGTTCCAATTGCCAGTCTGCTTGGCTGGAGCGATGGCTCTTCGCTGTCGGCTCCGTATGCGGTCCGGCTGCTAGGCTGTGCCAACCTCATGGGCAAGGCAACTGCTGGCGTGCTCGTCATGATGTGGATCCGCTGGACGCTGCCTCGGCTCCGTATCGACCAGGTGATGACGACCTGCCTCAAATACTGCACGCCGATTGCAGCACTCATGTTTGCGGGGGTCATGCTCTGGCAACTGTTTTTGCCTGGAGGTCTCGTTCCGGGGAGTCGGCATCAGGCCGCTGCGGTTCGCGAAGCCTGGCTTGAGGGGCGTGGCGATCGTGTGCCATCGACGAATGTTCCACTGGGAGTTGTCCCTGCCACCAGTCGCCAGGTAGTGGGGGTGTCGCAATGACCGAATGCCTACTTGCTGCAACGACATGGTTATTGCCTTTTGCTGCGATCGATTGGCACGGCCTATTCTTTTTGCTGTTTGCCGCCATTGCCTGCGGTGCTGCGATTATGGTCGTGCTGACCGACAACGTGGTGCGGATGGCACTTCATCTCGTCTTGTCTCTGGGGGCGACGGCTGGCCTGTTTTTCCTCGCGGGATCTGAGTTTGTCGGGGCGATGCAACTGATGATCTATGTCGGTGGAACCCTTGTGCTGCTGGTGTTTGGCGTCATGCTCACGGCGCAGACGCAGTTGGTTTCACTTCGAACACCTGCTGCTGACCGTGTCTTGGCAGGAATTCTGGCGGCAGCCCTGTTTGCTGTCTTGGTGCAATCGGCGGTCTCTGTTGAGGCCTGGCGGCGGCCCGGACGAGCCGAAGTTTCAGCGCCGACGGCGACTCCGCTGGGCATGGCACTCTTGGGTGTTCGCGTCGATGGGGATGCGGCCGGCCATGAATCACGACCCCTCAGCGGCTACCTGCTGCCTTTTGAGATTGTTTCCGTTCACCTACTCGTGGTGCTGATTGGGGCGGCCTATCTGGCGAGGGCAAAACGCAGGCGGACGCCGCGAGCGGTTGAGCTCGTTGCCTCGGTCGACCCGCCGCCACCAGTGCAGACTCGTTCGGAAGCGGGTGAGTCGGCCTCTGTCCTTGTAGGAGGTGGGAGATGATGCTCATCGCTGTTGGCACCGTGAGCGTGGCGCACTACCTGATTGTCGGTGCGATCCTGTTCACCGCGGGCATCGCCTGCATGGCAGTCAAGCGGAATGCGCTTGGCGTGCTGATGGGCATTGAGCTTGTTCTCAATGGTGCAAATCTCAATTTCGTAGCATTTGGATCGTCGTATCTCGCCGGTGAGGGACGGGCCTCGTTGGGGCTCGACGGTGAGGTAATGGCGTTATTCGTCATTTTACTGGCGGCTGCTGAAGCGGCTGTCGCCTTGGCGATCACGCTCAATTTTTACAACAACCATGCCACGGTCGATGTCGACCGTGCTGATGACTTGCGTGGCTAGCATCAACTGGCTGCCGCATCCAGAAATGGCCGCTTGGGCCGCTTGAACAACCAGACTGAATCATGCCGACCGAAAATCTTTTACCACTTCTGCTGGGGGTTGCTTGGCTCATCCCCCTCGTGTCATTTGTGGTGATTCTCTTTTTTGGCCCCCGTTTGGGAACGCACGGAAAGGGAGCGGCTGCGGTCGCCACCACTGCCATCGTGACATCGCTGGCGATGTCACTGGCTGCTCTCGTGGTTTGGCTGGCCGCGCATCCTGTGAGTAGCCCGGCAGACGGGAGTCATGCTGAGGGGCATGCTGCAACTACCGTGGAGGAACCACACCGGGAGGGTGCGTCCGTCGAGTTTGTCAGCTTCTCGCCAAAAGCAAAAGCAGACGGCGCGGCACCAGTGGGAGCACATGGGCCAGCGGGAGCACATGGAGATGAACATCATGACGATGCACATCATGACCAAGCTCACCATGGTGAGCCGCATGGTGCTGCCCACGGTGACGGTTCCCATCACGCGACCAAGCCGCCTGCCTACACCGGAGACTGGTACACCCTCTATGCGGGCGGTTCCTTGCGGCTGTCGATTGGGTGGTACATCGACTCGATTACAGTCTTGATGTTCGTTGTCGTCACGTTTATCGCTTCCTGCATTCATTTCTATGCAGCCGGTTACATGCACGACGAACTGCATCCGGTGACGGATAGTGAAGTGCAACTCGCGGGAGGTGGAAACTTCACTCGTGAGGGTCGTTTTCACCGTTTTTTCCAGGCGTTGTCGCTTTTCTGTTTTTCGATGCTCGGCATTGTGATTGCCGGCAACCTGGCGATGGTCTTTGTCTTTTGGGAACTCGTCGGCATTTGCTCCTGGTTTCTCATCGGCTTCTATTTTGAGCGGCACTCGGCTTCGACCGCAGCGAATAAGGCGTTTATCGTCAACCGCGTTGGCGACTTTGGCATGCTCATTGGGCTGATGGCACTTTGGGGCGGGCTGGGAACGTTGCATTTTGGCGAGAGCGTCAATCCGGCTACGGGTGGCCTGCAGCCGGGTCTGTTTGAACTCGTCCGCCCTGAACAGAATCATTACGAGCAGCAGGTGCCAGCCGGGCTGGTGGCATTCTCTGCGGCTGATCAGGTGGCTGGTCTGGCTCGCGGGAATGGAGATTCGGCCGCCGTTCATCAGGAAGTGATCAAGGATGTGCCGGGCTGGCGGCAGCAGGGCTATGGACGTTGGCTGCTGTTCATCGCCGGTGTCGGAATCTTCTGTGGCTGCGTCGGAAAAAGTGCCCAGGTGCCGCTGTTTGTCTGGCTCCCGGATGCAATGGAGGGCCCGACCCCGGTTTCGGCCCTGGTTCATTCGGCGACGATGGTTGCCGCCGGTGTTTATTTGGTGGGCAGATTTTTTCCGGTGTTAACGCCTGACGTCTTGCTCGTCATCGCCTACACCGGTGGGATCACGCTGTTCATCGCGGCAACCATCGCGGTGACAGCCAACGACATCAAGCGGGTATTGGCGTACTCCACCGTCAGCCAACTCGGCTACATGATGCTGGCCCTTGGCGTCGGCGGTTGGGTTGCTGGTTTGTTTCATCTTGTGACCCATGCCTTCTTTAAGAGCCTGCTCTTTCTCTGCTCTGGTTCGGTTATCCATGCCTGTCACACCAACGACATGCGAAAGATGGGCGGCCTGTTGAAGGTCATGCCCTACACAGGCTGGACCATGCTGGTCGGTTGTCTGGCAATTATTGGGGCAGGTGTTCCGTTTGTGGTTGGCTTCAGTGGCTACTACTCCAAGGACGCGATTCTGGCTCAAGGACTGCTCTTTGCCCGTCTCAATCCCCAGCACTCCATTCTCTATCTGGCAGTTGCCGGCGGTGCCTTCATTACCGCCTTCTACATGTTTCGGCTCTGGTTTATGACTTTTGCTGGCAAGCCGAGGGACCAACATGTTTTCGACCATGCCCATGAGTCTCCACGGATCATGACGACGCCGCTTGTTGTGCTGGCTGTGCTGGCAATCGTCGCAGGCTGGGCGTTCCCTGGGGGGCTGGGAGTCAATGGTCTCTTGGAGCAATCCCGGCCGGCAGGGACGGCGGCGGGCCTGACGACAGCAGAACTTTTGGGCACCATCACGATTCCCGCTGAGCACGATAGCCATGCCAGCGACATTCATGTGACGGCGACCCTGACCGCCTTCGTGACCGCTCTGGCCGGCGTGTTGCTGGCCGCAGCGATGTACCTCAAGCCAGTAATTTCCCCTGCCGCCGTCGCTGCGGCGGTGCGGCCGGCCTATTCGTTTCTCGTTCATCGCTGGTACGTCGACGAACTCTATCACGCCATTTTTGTGAAGCCGACCCTTGCGTTGTCCAAGTTGATCAGTGGCTTCGATCGTCAGGTGATCGACCAGTTAATTAACGGCTTGGCCTGGGTTGCCAGGCGTCTGGCTGGGATTGATGCGTTGTTCGATCGCATTGTTGTCGACGGGCTTGTGAATGCTGCCGGGACTCTTACCTGGAATGCCGGCATGGAACTCAAGCGTTTGCAGACCGGCCGTCTTCGCCAATACGTCATGTTCATCGTGGTCGGCACCGTGGCCATTTTTGTGTTGGCAACCTTGATGTTCCGCACCTCGCTGGCTGGCTAGCCTGACCACCTCCTCAAAACTCTAACTGCCTTTATTTCCCCTGCTGCTCACGGACTGTTCCATGACCCTCCCCCCTGAGAATCCGGCCTTCTGGCCTTTGACTTTGATTGTGTTCCTGCCGGCCATTGTCGCGGCGTTCTTGTCGTTGCCGATTGTGCCGAAGGCCCGCGACGAGGCGGTGCGGTGGATCACTCTGGGGACGACGGCGGTGGTCTTTCTGCTTTCACTCTGGATGGCTGTGCCGCAATTGTTTGGGGCGGCTGGCCCGGGGCAGTTCGTCATCGGTGAGGCTGGCATGCAGAACGTGATCAAGCTGCCCTGGATCGATGCCTTTGGCATCGAATACCTGCTTGGTGTCGACGGCATTAGCATGCCGCTTGTGGTGCTGACCACCTTCCTCTCGATGCTCGCTGCCGCAGCGAGTTGGCCGATCACCAAGCATGTGAAGGCTTACCATGTCCTCTTTCTCTTGCTGGAGACGGGCATGCTTGGCGTGTTCGTTTCGCTCGATTTCTTTCTCTTCTATGTCTTCTGGGAAGTCATGCTTCTGCCGATGTACTTTCTCATCGGTATCTGGGGAGGGCCCAGACGAGAATACGCGGCAATCAAGTTCTTTTTGTACACCCTGCTTGGCAGTGTGCTGATGCTGATTGCCATTCTGATGCTCTATTTCACCAGTGACGTTGGTTTGCTTTCCGATGAGCAGCTCATCGCCACCCACGTTGTCCAGCCCGCATCGGCGGTGGAAGAGATTGCGGCGATCCGCTCGGCCGATGGGGCGGTGCATACGTTTAATCTGATGGCGCTTGCTGCAGTGGGCCAACTGCCCAACTCGCCTTTTGCGGCGAACACCATCTGGCTCGGCATGAGCCTGGAAACCTGGGCCTTCTTGCTGCTTTTGATTGGCTTTGTCATCAAGGTGCCAGTTGTGCCAGTACATACCTGGCTTCCCGACGCCCATGTCGAGGCCCCGACGCCAATTTCAATGATTCTTGCGGGGGTGCTGCTCAAGTTGGGTGGGTATGGCATTTTACGGATTTGCTATCCGATCTGCCCTGGGGCAGGCCTTTCCCTGGCTTGGCTGGTCTGTGGCGTCGGCGTCGTGTCGATGGTCTATGGGGCCTTTGCAGCACTTGCACAGACCGACTTCAAGCGGATGGTTGCCTACAGTTCAGTCAGCCACATGGGATACGTCATGCTTGGCCTTGGCGTCTGGAGTGCCGTAGCTGGTCAGGAATATCGCTGGGACTTCTGGGCGCAGGGCGTCAACGGAGCCATGTTCCAGATGCTCGCCCACGGGATTAGTTCAGCCGGCATGTTTTTCATGGTTGGCGTCCTCTATGACCGAGTGCACCACCGCAATCTCGAGGAATTTGGCGGTATCTTTGGCAAGATGCCGGTCTACAGCGGGCTGGCTGTCGCGGTGTTCTTCGCTGGCCTTGGGTTGCCGGGCCTCTGTGGATTCATCGGCGAGGTCCTGGTGACCCTTTCGAGTTGGAACTACAGCCCAGTGCTGGCAGTCATCTCAGCATTCACGGTTATTCTTACGGCGGCCTACATTCTTTGGGCCATTCAACGGGTTTATTTGGGGGCAGAGTACCGTGGCCCTCACGAAGAGGCCCTCACGCCAATCACTTCACGAGAGTTGGCAATTGCGACCCCACTGGTGTTTCTTGCAATTGTCTTTGGCGTCGCACCGCAGACGTTATTCCAATACGTCACGCCGTCAGTGAATCAGCAGGTTGAAACGCTGGCGGAGTGGACCCGTGATGTTCAGGATGGCTCGCGGAGGCTGATGGTCGCTGATTCCTCACCTCGTGAGTCGGCACCGCTTTCGGTTGCGTCGGTAAATTCCCCGGTAATCAAGGGGGCGGTCAGTCAGTGACGGGCGTCGAGTCTTTTTCACCAAGCCGACCACTCCTGTCCTGGGATACTGAGACGCAGAGAGGAATGAAAGGAACCTACTGGTGCAACCCGCGATGAATATCGGCACACTGCTGAGTGGGCTATTCACCGATACCGTTGGCGTTTCATTGCCACGGTTCCGGCCTGAGCTTTGCATTGTGCTCACGATTATCTTGTTGCTGCTTTGCCGGATGCTGCCGCTTGTCCGCCGCCTTGATTCCGGGCTGGTTGCCTTCGGTGGAGTCTGTTTTGCGGCCTGGTATGCCTATGTTGATTTTCTCGGGTTAGGTGGTCTGCCGGGTGAGGCGGTTCTTGGTTCAGCAGGTGGCCGGCAGGAGATCTTCGGCGGGTTGTTGGTTTTCGACTCCTTCACCGCCTTTCTGCGATTGGTGCTGACCGGTTTCCTCTTGCTGTTCATCTTGCTCACGAAACTTTCTGGTATTCCCGATCGTGAGGACGGTGCCGACTTCTATTCGTTAGTGCTCGGCAGTTCGTTGGGAATGTGCCTGATGGCATCAGCGAATCATCTGCTGATGGTGTTTATGGCCGTAGAAATGGCGAGCGTGCCCTCGTATGTACTCGCTGGCATGCTCAAGGGACGGCCGGCCAGTTCTGAGGCGGCGCTAAAGTATGCGGTCTACGGGGCCGGTGCTGCGGGCGTCATGCTCTACGGCATCAGCCTTATCGCCGGTATTTTGGGGACGCTGCAGCTGCCCGAGGTCTCGGCAGAACTGGCTCGTGTGATGTCGGCTGGCGGTACCAGTGGAAGCACGATGGTTCTTTGCCTCGGCGGCCTGATGCTGACGGTTGGGCTGGCTTTCAAACTTTCGGCTGTGCCCTTTCACTTCTGGTGCCCCGATGTCTTTGAGGGAGCCGCTGCCGAGGTAGGAGCCTTTCTCTCGGTGGCCAGTAAGGCTGCTGCCATCGCTCTGCTCATCAGGGTTGCCTTTGCTTTCACGATGCCAACCGGAATGGCCGAGTCGGCGGTGGCAGCGACGGCCAACGCCCTGGCTGACGCAAGGCATTTTGTGGTCTACACGATTGGTCTGCTTGCCGCAGTGACCTGCACCTTTGGCAATCTTGCCGCCTACGGTCAGACGAACATGAAACGTCTGTTGGCCTACTCAACCATTGCCCACGCAGGCTACCTGATGATGGCTGTGGCGGCGGCGATCGCCATGCTAGCCACCACTCCTGCCGGTGCTCGAGATGCCGTTACCGCCGTTGCCTTCTATCTGGCCACCTATCTGTTTATGAATCTCGGTGCCTTTGGCATTGTGGCGTTGCTCCGAAATCGTCTGCGAAGCGAGGAGATTGCAGCCTATGCAGGTCTCATCCGGACAAGCCCCGGGGTCGTAGTGGCCATGGCTGTTGTGCTTGTCAGCTTGATTGGCTTGCCACCCCTCGCTGGGTTTGTGGCGAAGTTCCTTGTCTTTTCTTCGCTGGTTGATGCCATGATGGCTGGTGCCGAACGGTCGCTGATGCTGGCTTTGTTGGTGATCGGTGGCGTGAATACTGTGATTAGTCTGTTTTACTACCTGCGTGTTCTGAAGGTCATGACATTTGATCCGTTGCCGGAAGACCGGGTGTCTGAGCCATTTCCGCTGGTTTCTTTTTCCGGAGCGATGGTGACCGGCCTGGTTGTGCCAGTCGTGATACTTGGAGTCTTTTGGTCGGGGCTTTATGCGGCGGCGCGGTTAGCTGGCGTTATTGCCTCTTAAAAGCAGATCGTGGTGTCGCGATTATCATGGCGTCGTAGTTTTGGTCGGCGTCGCAATTTTTGTCGGTGTGGCTGGTACGGTGGAGAAAGTGATAAATGAGTGCCTACGATTCTCGTCGAGCTGCTGGTGAGGTGCTGACGCGTCTGGTTCGCTTGATCCGGCAGTCACCGCTGATGTACCTCGCCGATTCGGGGATCTGGACATACCGCGGAAAAGAAGACCTCAAGCTGACACTCGCTGATGTTGTTGACGAACAGCGAGGTATCGTCGACCGCGCTGAGGCCATCCTTGTTGCCGAGCAGTTGGAACTGCCTATGACCGCATTTCCCCTCGCGTTCACGGGCTGGCATGATGCGGACCTCGGCTTCCTGCTTTCTCGTGTGATCGATGATCTTGTCGCTCAGCAGGCGAAAATTGATTCACTGTTGGAAGAGGCCGACGCCGTGGCGGCTCATGGCGGGGGAGGTGCCGGCCGCACCGCAGAACTTGTGCGTGAAGCCCGTGCGGCGGTCAATATCCAGATCGATACCCTCAGGCAGCAGGCCAGTCGCCTCAAGTCGCATGCGTCGGCGGCGGCTCATTGAGTCGCACTTCATACCGATTGACTCCCTTCACCCCAAGGCAGGTCGCTTTAATCACCTGGGAATGAGATGGAGTTTTACGACAGTCATTGTCATCTCGATCCGATGCGGTATGGAGATGAACTGGGCGATGTGTTGACCCGGGCGCGGGCTGCTGGGGTCACCCGGATGACAGTGATCGGCACCCGCGCCGCCGACAGCGAAGCGGCAGCACGACTCTGTGAGACTGAGTCGGGGCTTGTTTGTGCCGCCGGTATCCATCCCAATGACGTTGCGGAGATCGACCCAGATGAGTGGGATCGAATTACCCGTCTGGTTGTTTCGGGGCGTGTGGCGGCAGTTGGTGAGACTGGGCTCGACTGGTTTCGGGATGCAGCCGCCCCCGACCTCCAGCGGGAGTTTTTTGAACGCCACATACGGCTTGCCCAGAAGCTTGGCCTGCCGCTGGTGGTGCATACCCGCGAGAGCATCCGCGATGTTCTTGACATGCTCACTTCGGCGATCCGACATGGGCCACTGACGGCCGTTCTGCACGCCTTCACCGGCACAGCGGAAGAGGCGGCGGAGGCGGTTGAACTGGGGTGTTTTCTCGGCTTTGCCGGAATGGTGACGTTTCGGTCGGCAGAGTCCTTGCGGCACGTTGCTCAGACAGTGCCGCTTGAGCGGCTGCTGGTCGAGACAGACAGCCCTTTTTTGTCGCCAGAGCCATTGCGGGGCCGACGGAATGAGCCTGGGCATGTCATTCACACGGCTCGCTGCCTCGCAATTGCTCGAGGCGAGTCCTTGGAACGACTAGCTGCAGCCACCACCGCAAATGCCTGTCGGCTTTTTCTCCGGCAGGACACCTGACGTCGGTCTGGCTGCCAGCGAACGAACAATAACGTAGTCCCTATTCAATTCCTGCCTGCCTGGAGAACAGATTATGGTTCGCACCCCCAGCACCATGCTCCCGCTCGGAACCACCGCCCCTGAGTTTTCTTTGATGAATGTTGACGGCCGCACGCTGTCCCTCGCAGACGTCGCCGGACCCCGGGGAACCGTGGTGATGTTCATCTGCAACCATTGTCCCTACGTCAAGCATGTGGCTGATCAGTTGGCAGCCCTGGGACGAGAGTTGATGCCGCAGGGCATTGGTATGGTTGCCATTAGTTCCAACGATGTTGCTGCTCATCCAGCCGACTCTCCCGAGCAAATGGTCCGAGAAAGTGAGGAGCGAGGGTATCCCTTTGCCTATCTCTTCGACGAAACGCAGCAGGTTGCCAAGGCCTACCATGCCGCGTGCACCCCGGATTTCTATCTGTTCGATGCCGATCAAAAGCTGGTTTACAGGGGGCAGCTCGACGACAGTCGGCCAGGAAGCGACATTCCAGTGACGGGGAGCGACCTCCGCCGAGCCATCGATGCCCTCATTGCCGGGGAGGCAGTACCTGAGCCACAAAAGCCAAGCCTTGGCTGCAACATTAAGTGGCGTGAGGGGAACGAGCCGGAGTACTTTCTTCACGCCTGAGCGGCCATCCTGGCCCGCTCAGGCTTGGGGGCTTTCGCGGCGTTGCCGCTCAAGCCTGGGGCCGGCATCGTGCCGGCTTCACGCCTGAGCGGTCATTTTGGCCTGCTCAGGCTTGGGAGTTTTCGTGGCGTTGCCGCTCGAGCCTTGTTTTCAGCCAGGGGCCGGCATCGTGGCCGGCTTCATACCTGAGCGGTGACCGTGGCAGACGCGTTTCTGCGAAAGACCGGTGGCGTTGCAGAGGGCATTCGTCGCGTGTGCGAGAAGGTGTCTGCAGCAGACTGCCTTCTGATCAGGAGCACACGCGTATTGCTGTTCGCTATTATTTCGCTGAACGCTTTGCCGCGAGTTTGCCGAGCCCTTGCGTGTCATCAGGGGCGAGGGCTGAGGCCTGCAGGTTTTCGCGCTGAATAGCTTCGTAGACCTCTTGCCGGTGCACCGGAACCTCAGACGGTGCGTTGATCCCAAGCCGCACTTTGTCTCCCCGAATGTCCACGATCGTCACGACGATGTTGTCGCCGATCATGATGCTTTCATCGCGTTGTCTGGAGAGTACGAGCATTGCTGGGTCCTTCCTGAGTTCATTTCTCGCCAGCAATCCTCAGCGCCGGCTGTTGTCGAATTATGCGCTCTTTTTCAGTGCGGTCAGATTTGGATCAAGGAGATGTTGCATTGAGAGGTCACCACTGGCGACGACTTGCCGGCCTGTCCGCTCTTCAAGGTTTATGACGATTGGTGCCTTGAGATTGAGGGTGAGGCCTGTGCGGTTTTTGCTGACAACAACCACCAGTTGGGCTTGCCTGATGTCATGCAGACGTAAGGGGGTCAACTCGCTTCGTGGAATGCGGACCTGGTAGTGCGGAACAAAACGTCGGGGGCTCACGACGGCGATGGCCACATCCCCACGGGTGGTGCTCTGGAGCCAGCCCAACGCATCATTGTCGGCATCGGCGAGCAGGGCCCACTCGCGGCAATGCTCCAAGCCGGGCAGGCCGCTTGGAAATGTCAGCAGGTCGGCTGCATCGACATCGATACGTCCGAATCGCGTGGTGTTGATTCGCATCACTCAGGCACTCCTTTGCCGGTTTTCATCCCGAGTCGACAGCTCCTCTCTGCTGCTCGGGCGAACAGGCTCTCACCCGTCCCTTCCTTGATACCATCGGCAGAAGGCGGGGTTCGGGTAGAGAAAAAAGGCTTGGCGAAAGCGGAAGGATCGGGAAAGGCCTGATGTCTGAGGGGTTGGTGCGGTTGACGGGGTTTTTCCGTCGTCCTACCCCATTTCTATTCCCACATCGGCTGCGCCCGCCAGGCAGCCAGGGATGCTAATGCCAGCAGCGGGGCCCAAGCCGCCAGGGATGGCCCGAGTACATAGCCAGTGGCAAGGGCATGAAACCCAAGCGTCGTCAGAAAGAAAACAACGGTCATCAGCACGCAGAGTCCAACCGCCACAAAGACCCCACGACGATTTGGGCCCACGACAAGTGGAATGCCAAGCAACGCAAGTGACATATCGAGGAAGGGCGCAACGAAGCGGGCATGGACGCGGAGCGGCACCTCAGCTCCAACTCCTAGGCTCGGGTTGGCGATTGCCTGCACTAATTCGGGGGTCGATGAATAGAGGCTCCAGTTATTCGAGCCGATCATCTGCTCAAAGGTGACGTCACTGGTCACAAAACACTGTTTCGGCTTGATCCAAGCAGCTGATGCCATGGTGCTGACGATTGTTTCCCCGCCCAGTTCCAAGGGGGGCAGAGTGTCAATGTCTGGGGGGCTTTGGACGCCACGCAGAAGGTAGCCCGCAGGATGGTCTGCATTCGCTTCCTGCCAGACTGCATCGGTGGCATCAATCTGGGGCCCGTAATCAGCGAGTAATGGTGGCATGAGGAGGCTCGGTGAGTCGATCCGCCGGGCAATCTCCCGGTAGGTACGGCCCCGGAAGAGGATCTCGGTCTGGTGGTCGTAGCGGGCATCAAACGATTTCTCTGTTTTTCCGCTGAGGTCTTGAGCGTTGCGGGCAATCTCTGTGCGGATCAAGGGCAGGACGAACTCGCGGTTGGTGACGGCCAGCAGGCTGACAGCCGCAGTGAAGAGAATGGCTGGCCTGGCGATCCGCCAGCGGGTGATTCCAGCAGCCAGAAGGGCGGTCAGTTCGTTATGCCGTTCCAACCAAGAAAGCGCGAACATGCCGCTGGCCAGAGAAATGACAGGGCTTGTGGCATCAAAAAAGGAAATGAGCCGGTAGCCGTAGTATTGCCCTAAGACGCGGGCCAGCCCTCCGGCCTTTTCTCCGTGGCTGACAAATTCTTCGAGGTTGGTGAAGGCATCGATGACAAAGGTGAGCCCTGCCAGGCTCAAAAACACGATGCAAAAAGCCTGCAACTGGGCGCGGAGGAGATAGCGGTCGATCAGCATGATGTCTGGCCGCTGAAGGAATGGATGTCGCGGCGGCGGAAGATAGGTAGGCTGATTGGCAGCGTCAATTCGATTGTTTTGAGTTCCCGCGGCCTCCCAAGGGGTGCCAATGACAAAACCTGAAGGAAGGCCTTGTCCAGGAAGTTCACCGTCGATTTTGGCAGTCTGCGGAAAATGGGCCAAAGAGGCATCGGTCGCGGCGAGCCACCTCCTTTTTCCTCCGGCTTGTCTGGTCTGTGGGCTGGAACTACCCGCCGCCCCGCCGGGAGCCAGTCTCGAACGGTGGCTGGCCGAGCGGATCTGTTCTGCCTGTGAACTTGATTTGGCGATCAGTGGCGGCCGTTGCTCACACTGTGGCCTGCCCTCTCCGGGCGGGAGTGACTGCGTCGGGTGTCGCCAGTTGCGGGGGCGGCTGCATCTGTCAGTCCTGCCGTGGCAGCAACTATTCGTGCTGGGTGGCTACGCCGACCGTCTGCGAGATATGGTCCTGCAGGCGAAGCGACCTGCCGGTGAGGATCGAGCTGAACTCCTGGCCATGCTGCTGCTCAGGCAGCATGGCCAACTGGCAGAGATTTGTTTGGATGCGGTTGTTCCGGTGCCGATGCACTGGCGCAGGCGGTTGGCTCGGGGAACCAATGCTGCCAGCGTGATCGCAAAACGCCTGGCCTGGCAGCTGGGGGTGCCTCAAAAAAACGCTTTGCAGAGGAAGCGGCTGACACCCCTCCAGCGGAGCCTTCCAGCCGCTGAACGGCCGGGAAACGTGGCCGGCAGTTTCCGGCTCCGGGGCCGCCAGCCACCGGGGAGGCAGGTATTGTTGGTCGACGATGTTGCCACGACTGGTGCGACATTCGCCGCGGCGGCAACGGCCCTGCTGGAGGCGGGCGTCTCAGTTGTCTACGCTGCTGCTGTTGCCAGAGCGGACATGACACCTGCTGCCAATAATCCAGATTCTCTTCCGTAAGCCACTGCCGCCTTCTTATTGAGGCGGCCAACCTGAATAGCAGACAAATGGCGGATCCCGCTCGCAAAGAGGAAAACATGCTCGCGGAGAATAAGCTGCTGCGAATCGGTACCCGGGGAAGCCAGTTAGCCCGAGCACAAACAGGGCAGATGATTGCTTGGCTGAGGCGACTGGGACATGATGTCGAAGAGGTGATTATCTCGACCCGTGGTGACATCCGTCAGGATGTCCCCATTGCTCGGATCGGTGACGATGGGGTCTTTGTTCGGGAACTCGAGCGGAGCCTGCTAGAGGGCGAGATCGATGCGGCGGTGCACAGTTTGAAAGATCTCCCGACCGCGACGACACCCGGCCTCGACTTGACATGCATTCCCGAGCGGGAGGTGCCCTTTGATGTCATCATCAGCCGAGAAGGTGCCGGCTTGCGGCAGCTTGCTCCTGGAGCAGTCATTGGTACGGCAAGTATCAGACGCCGGGTGCAGGTGCAGGCGATCCGGCCCGATTTGGAAATCATGCCAATTCGTGGAAATGTCGATTCCCGTCTGGGCCGGCTCGAAGACGGAAGTCTCGATGCCGTGATTCTTGCAGCTGCTGGCTTGAGCCGGTTAGGCCACGGCGATCGAGCCACTGAAGTTTTGCAACCGCCAGACTTCTGGCCAGCTGTGGCCCAGGGGGCCCTGGTCATTCAGATTCGCTCAGACGATGACCGCATGCGAGAGATTCTGAAGCCACTCGATCATCAGCCAACCCATTTGGCGGCCGTGGCTGAACGTGCACTCCTGGCCACCCTCGCCGGTGGTTGCCTGGCGCCCATCGGGAGCTGGGGACGGTTTGAGGCTGACGGAAGCTTGCATCTGGGGGGTCGGGTTTTGGCAACCACAGGAAAGTCGGTGGCCTCCGTCACGGCCATGGCCTCTGCGACAGTGGCCACCGCCTTGGAGGCCGAAACGCTCGGCCACCAAGTGGCCAGCGAACTGCTGCGGCAAGGGGCGGGCCCGATGCTCGAACGAATGCGGAATGGAATTCCCGAGTAAAATGGTGGTTCGCGGGGGTCGGTCCCTCCGGTGGTGGCGGCCTGGCAGATTAGCCAGTTTCAAAAAATTAGAGTTGGGGTATAAATCAGGACAGACTTTTCTCGGTGTTGCCATCAAGTGTGTAACTGCCTCACATGATGGGTTCTGCTGGGTAGATAGTCTCCCCGACAGTGCATTGTCCAAGTAGGCGGCTTGGTTTTTAGGTGCATCTAGCAAAACGAGAGAGAAGATGAAGGCTGCTGATTCGGTTCGTGTGGTTATCGCTGATGACCACGAAGTTGTTCGCCGTGGACTCTTAACGCTACTGGAAGGGAGCGAAGTGAAGGTCGTTGCAGAGGCAACGACGGGTGAGGAAGCAGTCAAATTAACCAAGAAGCACAAGCCAGATGTGGTGCTGCTCGATATTCGCATGCATCCCGGCATGGATGGTCTGACGGCGCTTGAAAAAATCAGGGCCGACATGCCGAACGTTCGCTGCGTCATGCTCTCCACATTCGATAACCCGACCTATGTGGCGCGGGCCGTCGCCTCTGGTGCACACGACTATATGCTCAAGGGCTGCAACCGCCAGGAGTTGATCGATTCGATCACGGGTGCTGCAACGGGCCAGCTACCGATGAGAGCCGGTGAGTTGCGGCGAGTGGCGACAACCATGGCCAACCGAGTAGCGACGCCTGACCCTGATATTCCGCTGACACAGCGAGAGATGCAGGTGCTGCGGCACATGGCACTTGGTCTTTCGAACAAAGAAATTGCCAA
>RGBY01000180.1 GCA_009919445.1 Planctomycetia bacterium | reverse complement strand
ACCCCCGATGACTGGCAGGAAGATTACGCGATCTATCGGGGCGCAACGTTCAATCTGTCACACGACCTGAATCAAATGCTGCACATGCGGCCTCACAATCGGTTTGAGGATATTGACGGCATGTACCTGGTCGGCGGCGGCACCCACCCCGGCAGCGGCCTGCCGGTGATCTATTCCTCGGCCCGCATCACCTCCAACCTGCTGCTCCAGGACCTGGGCCTGCCTCCTACCGAGGGAGAACCAGACATGGACATCAACGAACCCTGGGCCGATCCGGCATGTACGCCAGTCGAGCCTGTCGGCAGTAGCCAGTGACCGACAGCAACCATCCCACTGGCCCCCTCGGGAGCAAAGAGAACACAAACGATGGACAGGATGACCGCAGAAACTGATTGTGGCGTTACCTCCACCACCGCCGATACCGGGTCGCCACGTCGAACCGCCATGACTGACGATGAGGTACGCAACCGCGTCATCGTCATTGGCAGCGGGCTGGGGGGCCTGGCGGCAGCCTGCACGCTGGCGGCACGCGGCTATGCCGTCGTTCTCTGCGAGAAGAATGAGTGGCTGGGCGGCAAGGCAGCCGAACTGACCGACCAGGGCTACCGGTTCGACATGGGGCCGACAATTCTGACCATCCCAGAGGTACTCCGGCGAATTTTCGCTGAGGCCGGCAAGCCGCTGGAGTCAGCGCTCGACCTCGTCCGGCTTGATCCGCAGTGGCGGAGTTTCTTTGTCGATGGCACCACCCTCGACCTGCAAGCTGATGTCGATTCGATGCGGGACACCCTCGACGCCTTTGCGCCTGATAAAGGAGCCGGAGAGGGTTATGCCCGCTTTATGGAACTGGCCAAGCGGCTACACAAACTCTCGGACGACTTCTTTTTCTGGCGATCCGTGGGTGGCCTGAAAGACATGTTTGATCCTCGACGCAGCATGAACCTTTCGACGCTTCGCGAGGTGATGAGAATGCGGCCAGGGCACAGCGTGGCCGGCACAATTCGCTCCTACCTGCCCGACAGTCGGGCAGCCCAGATGCTTGACCACTACACCCAGTACGTCGGCAGCTGCCCCGAGTCATCACCGGCCGTGCTCTGCGGCATTGCCAGCATGCAGTCTCGGGATGGCGTCTGGTATCCACGGGGAGGCACCCGGGCGGTGCCCACCGCCCTCGCCAAACTTGCCGAGGAATTGGGGGTCGAGGTTCGGACCAACACCGCCATTCGCCAGATCATTGTGGAAAACGGACGTGCCATTGGAGTTCTGACAGCTGACGGTGAAACGATCCGCGGTGGGGCAGTCGTCAGCAACTCCGATAGCGTGCGAACGCACCGCGAACTGCTCGACGGCCAGCCGCAGCGACGTTTTCTTGGTCGCCGCACCTACGAGCCAGCCTGCTCTGGGGTGGTGCTCTACCTCGGGCTCGACAGACGGTACGAACAACTGCTGCACCACAACTTTGTCTTTTCAGCTGATCCGCACGAAGAGTTCGAGGCGATTTACCGACATGGTGAACCGGCTCCAGACCCCACCTGCTACGTCTGCGCCCCGGCCATCACCGAGCCAGAAGTGGCCCCAGCGGGCTGTGAGTCCCTCTACGTTCTGGTTCACACGCCCTACCTGCGACCGCACCACAACTGGTCGAAGATGCTGCCAACCTACCGGAAGCGGATCATCGAAAAGCTCGAGCAGACTGCGGGGCTGGAGAATCTTGAACAGCACATCGTTGTCGAACATGCCCTCACGCCCCAGGACATCCAAGATCGCTACCAGGTGCTCGATGGTGCCATCTACGGACTGGCCAGCCACGGGAAATTCCTGGGGGCCTTCAAGCCCTCCAATCGCTCGCCTGACATTGAGGGCCTCTACCTTGCCGGCGGCTCAGCTCACCCGGGCCCTGGCATGCCGATGGTGATGATGTCTGGCTGGATCGCAGGTGACTGCGTTGACCACGATCGGCTGGTCGAGCCGCTTGGCCGGCCCGTCGCCGGCGCAGCCTCATAACAATGGCAGCGGCAAAGACTGAACGGTCCCCAACATCAGCCCCAGGGGAGACTTGCCTGCCTCCCTATGCTCGCCATTTGCATGGGTGGTTTATGTGGTACGTCCAGCGGTACCTCCGCCGGCATTTTCATGCCATTCGGCTGCTCAAGGCGGCGTCTGGCGGGCCCGCCATGCCAGCCATCGACGGTGAACCGGTACTGCTTTACACCAACCATCCCGGCTGGTGGGATCCACTCATTTTCCTGGCGGTTGCGCAGCGGCTTTATCCCGATCGGCTCAACTATGGACCAATTGATGCCGCTGCGCTTGGCCGCTATTCGTTTCTGGAGCGAATCGGCTTTCTCGGTATTGAGCCGGACAGTTTTAAAGGGGCGGCCCGCTTTCTCCGTTTGGCAAAGGCAGCCATGAACCGCTCCGACGTTCTGTTTTGGGTGACGGCGCAAGGCACCTTTGCTGATCCGCGGCAGCGGCCCGTAACGATTCGACCTGGTGTCGGCCATGTCGCTGCGGCCGCAGACAAAGGCCTGATCATCCCGTTGGCCGTTGAATATCCATTCTGGGGTGAGCGTCTCCCTGAAGCACTGGTGGCATTCGGCCCGCCGCAGCGAATCGCAGACTTCCCCACCCGTGATGCCCGCACATGGCATGATCACCTCACCGACTTGCTCGCTGAGACCCAGAACAAGCTAGCCACCGCCGCGATTGCTCGCGACCCCGCCTGCTTCAGCCGACTGGCGACCGGACGAACCGGCGTGGGCGGGGCCTACGATCTTTTCCGCCGCCTTCAGGCATGGCTGGCAGGGAAACACTTTGATCCTGCCCATGTCAGGGAACAGCCGTGAATGAGCCAACCGCAGCCCTGACATTTCTGGCCGTTGCTGCCGCAGTTCTGGCAGCGTTGCCTGCTGGGCTGATGCTCAGCAATCTGCGGCGTTTCCACCGCAGCCCGGCTCCCGCCAGTCTGCCGCAGCCAGTTTCAGTCTTGGTGCCAGCCCGTAACGAGGCAGCGGTCATCGACGGACTGATTGATCGGGTGCTGCTCAGCCGAGGAATTGATCTGGAACTTTTGATTCTGGATGACTCCAGTGATGACGACACCGCAGCCCGGGTGGCAGCCTGGGCAGCCCGTGACCAACGGGTGCGGCTGATCACAGGCAGGCCGCTTCCCGAGGGCTGGTGTGGCAAGCAGCATGCCTGCCAGCAACTGGCCGACGCGGCACGCCAGCCCACGCTGGTTTTTCTGGATGCTGATGTCCGTGTTCAGCCTGAGACGATTGCCCGCGGGGTTGCCGTTCTCGAGCAGTCGTCGGCGGGGCTGGTCAGTGGCTTTCCCCTGCAGGAGACACCGCCGGTACTTGGCTGGCTGCTCCTACCGCTGATTCACTTCGTGCTTCTCGGCTTCCTGCCCCTGGGCCGAAGTCGATCCTCACTCAGCCCATCGCTGGCGGCTGGCTGCGGGCAGTTTTTCATCACAAGCCGCCTGGCCTATGATCGGGCCGGCGGTCATGCGGCCATACGGTCATCGCTTCACGACGGGGTGATGCTTCCGCGAGCCTATCGTCGGGCAGGCCTCCAGACTGATATTTTTGATGCCTCCGATATTGCCATCTGCCGCATGTATGAGACCAGTGCAGAAGTATTTGGCGGCCTTGCAAAGAATGCCACGGAGGGCATCGGAAGCCCCCGCACCATCCTTCCCTTCACGCTGTTGCTTGCAGGTGGTCAGGTGCTTCCGTTTGTCCTGGCTGGCCTCATGCTGACAGGCCTGTTGTCGATTGGCTGGCCGACGCTCGTGGTGGCGGTTGCCTGTGGGCTCTCTTATTTGCCACGACTGCTGGCTGTCTTCCAATTCAGGCAGCGGTTTACCAGCAGCCTGTTTCACCCACTTGCCATCACCCTGTTTTTATTCATCCAGTGGTACGCCCTGATTCGGCGTTGGCTTGGCCTTTCGACCTCGTGGAAGGGGCGTCGTCTCGCCCCACAGTAGTTTCGGGCGAGCAGTTGCCATTGGGGACAGGCATCTCAGGCGGGAACAGGGCTTGGTCAGCTGGCTGCTTCCTCTGGGCGAAGTGCTTCGCGGGCCTGGCGGACGGCAGCAATTGCCTGATCGACCGTCGTGGCCGTCGCCGTGAGGTGCCCCATCTTCCGGCCGGGCCGGGGCTCAGCCTTCCCGTAGAGGTGGAGATTGACACCGGGCACCGCGAGCGCTGCTGCCCAGTTGGGGGTGCCGGCAGACCAGCAATCGCCCAGCAGGTTGGCCATCGCAGCTGGTGCCAAAGGCGTGGTTTCGCCAAGCGGCAGCCCACAGATTGCCCGTACCTGTTGCTCAAACTGGCTGGTCGGGCAGGCCTCGATCGTGAGGTGCCCCGAGTTATGAGTCCGCGGAGCGATCTCGTTGACCAGCAGCCGGCTGTCGGTCGTGAGAAAAAACTCAACGCAGGCAACACCGACCACGTCCAACTCTGACAGCACGGTGGCCGCAAGGTGTTCAGCCTCCCCGAGCACCTCGATCGGCAGGCCAGCCGGCACCGAACTGACGTCGAGAATATGGTTGGCATGATCGTTCCGCGCAGCCGGAAAGGCGTTGACCGCACCATCAAGGCCTCGGGCAGCAACCACAGACAGCTCACAGGAGAAGTCGATCCACTCTTCCAGCACACAGGCCGCCCCGCCAAGGCTTTCCCAGGCAGAGACGATATCGTCCGGCTCACGCAGCAGTCGCTGGCCCTTGCCGTCGTAGCCGAAGGCCGCTGTTTTGAGGACGGCGGGCAGCCCGATCTGGGCAACTGCTGACTCGAGTTCGGCAGCCGACTCAACCACCGCATACCGGCCACAGGGAATACCCCGCTCAGTCAGAAACGCCTTTTCCCGTGCTCGGTTCTGCGTGATGAACAGCACTCGTGGATGGGGCCGCACCGGCACCGCCGCCGCAAGGGCCTCACCTGCTGCAGCTGGGACATTTTCAAACTCAAACGTGACAACAGCCAGCTCTGAAGCAGCCGCAGTCAAGAACGCAGAATCGTCGTAACTGCCCACATGCAACCGGTCAGCGTGCCGGGCCGCCGGGCAATCGGCGGTGTCGGTGATAACAGCAACTCGGTAACCCATCCGCCGCGCAGCCGCAGCAAACATCGCACCGAGCTGGCCG
>RGBY01000179.1 GCA_009919445.1 Planctomycetia bacterium | reverse complement strand
ACGCCGATGATGGCGATGACGACGAGCAGTTCGATCAGGGTAAAGCCGGTGCGGCCGTGGAAGAGTCTTGAACGAGCCATAATGCAAATCTCCTTCATTCAAAATGGGAGCAAAAGAAACGTGGAAGTCGATTGATGGCGAGCAATGCCAGAAACTGTATTGATCCTCTCGCAAGCGCCCCAATATAAAAGGGTAGTGCCGACTGTCCCCAAGTGATCCCTTCCAGCCAAACCCTCTTAAAGTCTAGCGAGGCAGCGAGGATTTCGCTATGGGGTAAATACACCGCACACTCTTGGGGGGTGCGTGTTGCGGGCGGAGCAACCCTGTCCAATCCCCCGGCTCGCGCCGGGGGTTTCTGCAGCCATGCAAGCCGCGAGCGGGAGCGAGCGGACAGGCAGCACGGCTGGCACCGCATCAACCCACACGCACTCCCCGGTTCACGTTATATTCAGCCCGTTTGAGGACGCCGCCCCCGCAGGGACCTCCGCGGAATGTTTGTTCGCTTGATCGCCGTCGGCATGCTTGCTCTCGCAGCAGGGCATTCACTGCCCGCAGCGGCAGTGGGCCTCGACATGCCGGTGTGGGCCAGCCTTCAGCATCTGCCACTCCGGACACTGCTCACCCGAGTCGGCAGCAGCACCGGCACGCTGCTCGTGCTCGATCGACAGATCGATCCGACCCAGCCAGTCTCCCTCACCACCCGCGGCGAACCGCTGCATGAGGTGCTCAAGAAAATTGCTGACCTCGCTGCTGTTGACGTTGCCGTCCTTGATTCATCGGTCTGGCTGGTGCCACTAGGGGAAGCAGGCCGCTACGAGGAAGCCGACCGGCTCCGACAGACCATGCTGGCCCGTTTGCCTAAATTCAGCCGAACGGCCCTCTCGCATCAGGCCACATGGCAATGGGACGCTGGAACGACACCAGACGCGTTAGTGAACGAACTCATTGCCGATGCCAGTCAGCATCAACTCACCCTGAGCCTGCCTGACTTGAATACCGCCATCCCTCACGATCATCTCCCTGCCGCCAGCCTGCCGCCCCTGACGCTGGCAGAGCGGTTCGAACTGGTTGCCATGCAATACGGCAGGCGAATCGAATGGTCTCCCAGCCGCCGTGGGCAGCAGGTCACTGGTCGCCTAGTGCCGCTTCCCGCTGCCAGCACAACGAGGTCACCCCGCCCAGCTGGTCGCCCCACCACCCGCCAGCCACGTCAACCGGTGGCAACCGCGCAGCCACTGTTCACCCTGCGGGCCACTGCCCCCTTGGCCACGCTCATCGATACCGTCGCTTCGCAGTTCAACCTTGAACCTGCCATCGACCGCGAGGCCCTCCGCCGCCAGGGCATCGACCCCCAAACCATTGTCCAACTAGAGGTAACCGACGCGAACCGGGATGAATTGCTCACGGCAATTGTCTCGCCTCTCGACCTGACATGGTCGATCAGTGGCACCCGGCTCACCATCACCACAGGGCCGGCAACCGAAACGGTCAGGCCTTAACCACAGCACCTAGCCGCTGCTCGATTCCCTCTCGAATCTGATTGGCAAACATCGACGCCATCATTGGCAGCTCCAGCCGAACGTCGAGCGCATCGGGGAGCACCTCTATCTGGCCCTTAAATTGCATGCCCATGGTGGTGAAACCGACGCTGAGTCGATCAGCCGATTCCCACTCGGCCTGGATCGGTCCCACCTGCTGCTCATACTCTGACCGGGCTCGAACCAGGGCTGCATCGAGCCGCTGGCGGGCGGCCTCGACACCGAGATCATGCTGCAATCTGACTTCCAACGTCTTCAAATCGAGACTCCCTTTTGCAAAATTTTCCTGATGTCAGCCACATCGCCAGCTGACCCAGTGGCCTGACAGGCAATCACGGCGTTGCGAACACATGCTTCATCGATACGGCCCAGCCGTCCACCGATACAGACCGCTGATCGTACCGCGACAGCCACAGGCTGACAGCCCGCGACGGTCCCGATTTCTTCTGCGGCAATGCGACCAGCCAGAACCAGACTCACACCCGCAGCCTTTCCCCGGGCCACCCAGCCAGTAATTTCAAGGGCCGATGCCTCTTCCAGCAGGCTGCCGCTCTGGCTCTTGTCGAAGGTATCGACGAGCACAACCGGCAAGCCATTGCCGGCAGCCTCGTCAATCACTGTCGTGACGGAAGGAGCATGAGCGGCCAGGGCATCAGCGTAGGCCACCGGAATTGCCCTTACCTGCTCCGGCAAGCGTGCCTGCTGAGCGAGGAATGCACGGCACCAGTTGCGGCCATGCCAGCCTGACAGGCCAAACTTCACTGCCACTGGAGACTGCGACAATTCGGAGAGGGTCAGCCGCAGCCGTTCAACTGCCGCCTCCGCCTCGTCGAGCTCTCCACCAGCCAGTGTCCAGGGGATTCCTGCTGGCACGACTTTGCCGCAGGCGGCGATGGTTGCTGCCGAGGCCATGCCGAGTGAACCAGCCGCAGGCTCCTTCACATCAATGATCGCTGCCCCACCAGCCAGGGCGACACCAGCCTCGGTGGCATCGCGAACACTCACCAAGAGAACTGGTTGGCTCATGGGCAGCAGCCTGCAGATGTCGCAGCGTCCACCTGACCAGCAGGAGGCTCGGCCCGTTTGGCAACCGTAAGCCGGCCATTGACCCGGCGGACTGTCTCGGTGGTAAGTGGCTCTGTCCAGCGGCCGTCGATAATCAGGTAGCCATCTTCCCAGGCGGCCCAGGGGCCTCTGGTCGTGCGACGGTTTAGATCAGTGGCCCGCTCAGCCACCCGCACCACAAGTGTGCCAACCCGAAAGGCGGCCTCCCCGGGACAGGTTGGCTCGCCCCGACGGTCGAGTGGCTGGCTGCCCAGAAAGAAGGCCTCGACCGCCGCCAGCGGTAGGCTCTCGCGACGCCCGGGTCCCAGGCGAACGAATAACTGCTCGCCGGACTGCAGCAGCGGCGGCGTCCAGGCAGCAGTGGCAATCGCACCAAGCGGGAGGCTGAGGGCCACGCCGACGGCGGTAATCCACGCCCCCACGGCCCACCCTCCGGTCGCCAGCCGGGCGACCACTGCCGCTGCTCCGGTCAACACCACCAGCAGGACCACTCCGGCTGTCAGCAGGCCCGCCAGCCGACGATTGGTAGCCAACCAGGCAGTCAGATTTGATGAACGGGCTGGCATTCGCAAAGACTCAGTAAAAATTTTGGGCAGGCTCTGACCCGAGCAGCCATCAGCGAGCAGTCTGGTAGACTCAGACCATAATACGTGGCGGAAGGCGGCCGCTACGGTCGACATTGGAAGGACATCATGAACGAAACCACCCCGTCAACCGCAGCCATTCAGCGGAGTTCCCGAACCGCCCTCGCTGGCGTCGTGATTGCCCTCGGCCTCTATCTGGCTGCAGTCATCAGCGGCAGTCCTCAGCATGGTCGTGATTTACTCGTTGAGGCACAAGCCGCCCATCAGGAACATGCGGAGGGACACGCAGACGAGCACGCCCCTGTAGAGCCTCACGGCACGGGCGGCTCCGCCGAGCCTCACGTCGAGGCTGGCCACACCGATCAATCGAACCAATCGAACGAGGACCATAGCCCACCCCCCCATGCCGAGGCAGACCACGAGGCCCACGCCGCTGGCCCACCACCGCCGGTCTGGGCCGTAACACCGTTTGTTCTGCTGCTTGGAGCCATCGCTGTCCTTCCTCTGGTTCCCTCCCTGGCCCACTGGTGGGAGCACAACTCCAGCAAATTGCTCGTCGCCGGTTCACTCGGCCTCGTGACCCTTGGCTACTACCTGGTGCTTCATGATGCGGCCATTGAGCGGCACTTCCCCGCGCACAGCGTGGTCGCCCCGGCTGCCTCGGGACTTTCCTGGGGTGTGGCCGGCACCGTCCTGACCAACGCCCTGCTGGCGGAATACGTCCCCTTCATCACGCTGCTTTTCGCGCTCTATGCGATCACCGGGGGCGTGCGGATTGAGGGAGACATGCAGGCCACCCCAACGGTCAATACCGCCATGCTTGGGCTGGGTGCCGCCATGGCGAGTTTTATTGGCACCACTGGGGCTGCCATGCTGCTGGTGCGACCGCTTTTGGAAACGAATCATGAACGCAAGCGGGTTGTCCACACGCTGGTGTTCTTCATTTTTCTGGTCTGCAACTGTGGCGGCTGTCTCCTGCCGATTGGTGACCCCCCCCTGTTTCTCGGCTACCTGCAGGGCGTGCCCTTCCTCTGGACATTCTCCCTTTGGAAGGAATGGCTGGCAGTCAATGTCACCTTGCTGGTGATCTACTGGGTGTGGGACAGCTTCTTTGCCTATCCGAAGGAGCGGCAGATTGACCGGGCAATTGACCGGGCCACGGCGAGGTCGCTCCAGGTTTCGGGGCTGTGGCTCAACCTGCCGCTGATGGCCGGCGTCATCCTGGCAGTTGCCCTGCTTGATCCGTCAAAGTCTTTCCCGGGCACTGATTGGCATCCCTGGATCTTTCTCCGAGAAGCCGTCCTGCTCAGCCTTGTCGGCTGCTCCCTCTGGTTTGGTGCCCTCGACATTCGTGTCAAAAATGGCTTCAGCTACTTCGCCATTTTGGAAGTGGCCGCTCTTTTTGTTGGCATCTTCGTCTGCATGCAGCCGGCGCTTGCCCTGCTGAATGAGCATGGTGCCAGCCTTGGCATCCGCTCGCCGATGGCGTTTTTCTGGACGACGGGGTCGCTCTCAAGCGTACTCGACAACGCCCCGACCTACCTGGTGTTCTTCAAAACAGCCCAGTCCTTGCCAGCCACCGGTGAACTGGTAGCCGGTGTCGAGGCCGGCCGCCTCGCCGGCATCAGCCTGGGGGCAGTCTTCCTCGGTGCCATGACCTACATTGGGAACGGCCCCAACTTTATGGTCAAGGCAATTGCTGAAGCCGCAGGGGTGCGGATGCCGAGTTTCTTTGGTTACCTTTTCTATAGTTGTGGCGTGCTCCTGCCGGTATTTGCAGTGGTTGCCTATTGCTTCCTATGAGTCGTCCCCGTCGTCCAAAGTCAGCCTCCGTGAAACGTCCCGCCACGCCCTCTGACTACGTCCATGTAACGACTGAGTCACAACTGGCGGCGCTGGTTGATCGGTTAGCAGAACACGACTCGCTAGGCTTTGACACTGAGTTTGTCTCTGAGCACACCTACCGCAGCCAACTCTGTCTGATCCAGGTGGCTGCGGCTGGTGAACTGGCGGT
>RGBY01000178.1 GCA_009919445.1 Planctomycetia bacterium | reverse complement strand
TGCGAGATCTCACCTTCCTGTTCCTGCATTTGGCCAGCCTTAAGACCATCCAAGGCGACTTTCGCCTCCTGGCTGACGTTGGCAGGTCCTTCCTGGCTTTGCTCCTGCTCTACGCTGCCTTGCTGTTGCTGGGCCTGAGACATCTGGATGTCCTTCGCCTGCCCCTTCAAACTTTGCTCAACGTTGACTGGCCCTTTCTGGTTTTGACTCTGCACAATTTCACCAGTCTGCTTCTGCATTTGGCTGGCCTTGATGCCATCCAAGTCAACCTCGGCCTCCTGGCTAATGTTGGCTGGTCCTTTCTGAATTTGCTCCTGCTCTATGCTGCCTTGCTGTCGCTGAGCTTGGGACATCTGGATATCCTTGGCTTGGCCTTTCAAACTTTGCTCGACATTGACTGGCCCTTCTTGAGCCTGACTTTGCCGCACATCGCCCAGCTGATCCTTCGACGCTGCCATTTGCACATCAGCAACATCGCTTTCGAGCGTCTGCTGGACATTTATTTGACCTTCCTCTTTTCTTACTTGTTGACCGTCTCCCTTAGCTTCACGATTTTGATGCGCAAGAATTTTTTCGAATACGTCACCATCATGCGTAGCGCCTGAGGGAATTGACGGTGATGCTTTTGGTTCGCCTCCCTCTGGCGACTTGCCACTGCCGCCGGAATTCTGCTCCTGCCCATCCAGTCCCCCATCAGCCTTGCCTGCGGCCTGATTCCCACCGGTTGGCTTTCCTTCACCATCCCCAGGCTGGCCCGCCTGTTGCCCAGAAGCCTTCTGCCCCTGCTGCCCCTGGCCATCCTGTGGACCTGCTGTGCCACTGGCATCCTGCATGCCGGGTTCGGCGGTGGCGTCTTGCCCTGGCTGCTGCCGGTCTGGGGGTGGCCGGTCTGCTGGCGACTGATTCTCTGCTGCCTGCTCTGGCTGCCTTTCATCAGCTGGCTTCGGCCTGGGCTTGCCGTCAGCACTGTCTTGCCCTGGGGGTTTGCCCTCACCAGGAACCGGTGTGTCAGATTGCGGCTGACGACGCTCTGGCCAGGCCTGGTCAGGGTCGGACTGGGGTGAGGCCCGCTCGTCAATCAGCAGTCGCCGCCAAGGGGTTGCCGTGCTATTCGGTTCGGGCTGCCGGTTGTCCTCCACGATCGCCCGATACTCAAGCACTGAAGCATCCCCAGCCTCCTGAGCCGGAACAATCCGTGCACTCATCCGCAGGCTTCCGGAGGCTTCCCCAGCACGCTCTGGCGTGAACTCCCACAGCGTTCGCGGTCGCGGGCGTGTGCCTCCTTCTGGTCGCGTCTCCAGTCGTACAGACGACACTGCATAGTCGGGATCAACCGCCGTTACCCTCACTCGCAATGGCGCCTGAGGCGGAACCCGCAGCGGGTCGGCGGCTGGAAGGTCAATCAACACCTCTGGGGCGAGATCAGGAAGCACCTCAATCCGATGCGTCAGTGGTTCGTCGATAATCGCCGCCGCACCAGCATCGCGGTCAGCCTGCGGACGAAACCGCAGTCGGTACGCGGGATGCTCCGGCCCGCTGCGGTCAGCCGTTCGTCTTAGCAACAGACTGACTGACGCCAACGTCGGCTTCTCCCGGTCGACAAGCATCCTCAGGTCATCGGGCCGCTGGGTATCAAGAAAATCGATCCAGACTGCATCCAGCGGCTGATTTGATTCCACTCGCAACTCAACCTCGGTGCCCTCCAGCCCCCGCAGGTCCCCCTGCCACTCCCGAGTTTCTGGAGGGTGCTGGGTATATGCCGGGAAGTGGTAGACGGCCTCCCGCACCAAGACTGAAGGAGCATCCACAACCAGCACATTGAACGATGGCCAGCGGGCATCCCCCGCCTCCAGCTCCAACCGGAGTGAACGATCAAGACCAATCCTGCTGTCGGGAAGCCGTGCCGAGAAAACAGAGTCACTCCCTTGGCGGGTGAGTGCTGCCTGCCATGGCACGCCTTGGGGATCAATGCGGCCGTCATCAAGGAGGGGCGTCGCGCGAATGAGCGGAACTTCTCCCTGCCTTAAATGGCCAATCTCAGCTGCAACCACCAGTTGCCGGCCACGGATCACCTTGACGCTCCCATCATCCAACGCCAATGCCCGCCGGGGGTCGAGCAACAACTCACCCATGTCTGCTTGTGGAGCCGCCGACTGATCAGCCGTCGGCACCGACGCCCAGTAACAGGTGACCGACTGCACTGTCACCCGCGAGGGAGCGGCCCAGCCTGACCATGGCGCGAGCAGCCGGGCCGCAGTGACAAATGGATTTTTGGGAGAAAGCAACGCATAGAACGTGCCCAGAACCACCAGCACCGCCAAGACAAACGCCAGCCTCACCAGATGGTGCTTATCAAAGACGCCATCGGCGGGCACGCTGGTTAACTGCCGGGCCGCCCGCTGTTCCAGGGAACGGGTAATGAGGGCACCGTGAGGATCAGACTCTCCAGGGCGGACGAGTACTGCGTTGACCAGATCGTTGTGCAATTCTGGAAATTCTCGCTCAATCGATCGTGCCGCATAGAGCAGATTCACCCGATACCGGAACAATGGCACAAGCCAATGCAGGCTGGCCGCCAGGAGCCCAGCAATGCCCAGAGCAAGCCAGGCCCATCGCAGCCAGACTGGCATCCCTCCCACCAGCAGCCAATGCTCAAGCATGATGCCAAAGGCCAGCCAGCAGGCTCCGGCAACAGCCACGCCAAGCACGAATGTCGCGACCGCGACACTGCGGTAATCAGACCGAGTCTCCGTCAGCCGATCGGCGAGATAGCGTGATGCCTTCGAACGCCCGGCATCCCGCCATTCCGCGATGGTCAGTGCCGTCTCTGGCTGCTTCTCTATCGTCGCCATGAGGGCCCCTCGTCCTGTCGCGCCGTTCCGTCACGACCCGTTCATATCCGCAGACAACCTTTCCATCAGGTCGGCCACCCAGCCTTGCGGTCATGCTCAACATTGACGCCAATGGAAAATCTCTCCTATTGTACGGTCGATTGAAGGAAAAAACTCTCCGCTCTTCCGCCGGGGGCTGTTTTCGCCGATGCTTCCCGATGCAGAACGCTTTCGCCGTTTAGTTGACGGCAGGCTCTCCGGCCCGCTGCCCGCACTCGCCCGAGCTGGCCTTTCGCTGGCTGAGGCACCCTACGGCCTTGCTGTCGGCCTGCGGAATTGGGCCTATGACCGGCAGATCCTTGCCATCGATCGGGCCGACGTCCCTGTTGTCTCAGTCGGCAATCTGACTCTCGGTGGCACCGGCAAGACGCCTCTCGTCGCCTGGCTGGCCCGTCACCTTCTCACAAAGGGCTGGCAGCCAGCTATCGTCAGTCGTGGCTACGGTGCGAGCCACGGACAGCGGAGCGACGAGGCCGCCGAACTGGGGCGACTTGTGCCAACGGTTTCGCACCACGCCGACCCGCGCCGAATTCGTGCGGCCCGAGCAGCCATCGAGGCCGGAGCCACCATTCTTATCCTCGATGATGGCTTTCAGCATCGCCGACTTGATCGCGATCTCGACCTGATCGTGATTGATGCCACTGACCCCTTTGGCTGCAACCGACTCTTTCCGCGTGGCCTGCTGCGTGAACCGCTTCGAGGCCTACAACGAGCTGACGCGGTGATTCTCAGCCGCTGTGATCAGGTCTCAGCAGAAACCCGCCAACAGATTTATCAGCGTTCCTGTCAACTTCTGAAGGGGCGTCCCCTGCCCTGGTTTGAAACGAGCCATCAGCCGATTCAGCTGCGGCTCGCCGATGGCACGACGGCTGAACTTGAGACACTCGCCCATCAGCCCGTTTTCGGGTTTGCTGGTATCGGCAACCCCGAAGCCTTTCGCAGAACGCTCACTGAACTTGGCGGGACCGTTGTGGGCTTCACTGCTTATGCAGACCATCACCCCTACAACGAGACCGATGTCGCGGACCTCGCACGTCTGGCCAGAACTGCTGGGGCAGCCTACGCCGTCACAACCCTGAAAGACCTCGTCAAAATCCCCCAGCAAGATTTGGGGGGGATTCCGCTCGCCGCCATTGAGATCGGCATGGCATTCCACAGCGAGACGAAATCACTGGAAGAATTGCTGGCTGCTCTGGGATGAATCAGCCTGACGAACGATCGACCACTGACGGCATGCTGCCGCAAGCAGCCTGCCGGAATTATCGCGGCGTCTATTGCTTCCCGCCTGCCGGTTCTTCTCGCCTGCTGGTTCTCAGCGGCTACTTCTCAGCCGCTCCTGGCCCCAGCCGCTACTTCTTTTTCTTCTCGTTGTGCATCGTGTGACGACGCAGGCGTGGCGAATACTTCTTCAGGTGGAGTTTCTCTCCACCTGTTTTGCGTCGCAGGGTGTAGTTGGCGTCTCCAGTTTCCTCACAGACGAGGTGGATCACTTCTTTTTTCTTGTTTTTGGCCATCAGACGTTCTTTCAGGGGGCCACGGCGGCTCAAACCCCGCGGGCGACATGCGGTCTCAGGCCATCTAAAATAGGGCGTTGGTAACGCCTCCGCAAGCGGTGGCGGGAATCACGGTAGGGGTTGGCGGGGTGACGGGGCCTTCTGATGAAGCCCCCACGGGCACCGCGTCGATGAATGCCGAGGGAAAAGCGGGTGCGGCGGGAGCGTCTCGGTCTTGCCGAGGCCTTCTGCAGGCACCTGTTCGTTCAGGGGCTTTCGAACCGCGATTTTCGTTGGGATTTCTGTTTTTTACGTGCCTGGATTTCCCGGGAAGGATCAGTCGCCATGCCGGAACGACCGGCACAACCCGCAGACCGTTCAGCCTCGCGAGAGCCTGGAGAGAACGGACCCACCAAGGCACCGCAACCGGCGGCTGGCGCCTGGATTGAACAGGTTACCGGGAACGCCGGCGTACGATCCATCTATCTCAGCCTTGCTTCTCATTTGATGGTGGCCATTCTGCTCACGCTCTGGGCCTCGACCCCAGCCGAGCAGTCACAGCGACTTTCACCAGTGATCCTCGATTTTGGTCCCACCGCCGAAGAGGACTGGGGCGAAACCAAGGGGGCTGACGTCACTGCTACGGTCGTGGCCGAAGCCAACGCTGAAACCAGTCCCAATGACGCAGCCGAATCGGAAGCAACAGCAGCAGAAGAAACAGCTTCCAGCCAGGAACAGGCTGATTCAACTGCAGCCGCCAACACACCACCACAGCCGCTTGCAGGTGCCGGCGATCAAACGGGAGAAGCGGGTCGCGTGACAGTTTCTCCCGCAATCGGCGTTAGCCAGGACAACCCGGTAGCAACACCTGCTGATGGTGGCGCCGCTGGGACCGCTGCAACCGGACTCGCTAGCCAGGCCGACGCTGCCAAGAAAACACTCGGACGTCGAGCAGGAACCGCACGGGGAAAATCGGCCGTGGCCATCGGTGGGTCGCCTGCGAGT
>RGBY01000177.1 GCA_009919445.1 Planctomycetia bacterium | reverse complement strand
GCACGGCGACTGCAGGGCCAGCTTGATGCCAACCCAGAGCGGCTGGTGGCTTTTTTCCAGCGGGCCCAACAACGAGTCGAAGCGCGACACCGGCGACAACGACGGGCGCTTGAATACATGGAACGCCAGAAGGCCGAGGCGCATATCCAGATGAGCCAAGACCCCTACCTCGACGCGGCCAGCTGACCCGGACGCTACCAGCCAGTGCGACCCGGACTCGTTCCCGCCGTCTCTGCCCGTCCCCACCTGCCGCCCACATTTTTGCCTCCTGTGGCCCCTCAAACGCCGGTCCACAACACCGGTTGACGGACGGGGTGCACATGTGTGAAGGTCTGTGGTCTCGAAGACGGCGGCTTTTCCAGGAGTTTCCCTCCCCATGCGCACGCGACAGTCCCGAAAGATGCCGACAGTGCGTCTGGCTCTTCTGGCTTCTCGTTGTCTGCCTGCCTCGTGGCGTGGCAGCTCAGTCACCCGACGCGCCGCCCGGTTCGAGCCCTGTAGCCCCTCCCGCAGCGACTCCAGCTGAACCTGCTGCGGCTGACGCACCGTCAGAGCCGCCTGCCGATCAACCTCCTGACACTCAGCTTCCCGAGACTCAACCTCCTAACACTGAACAACAGCCATCTATACCCGCCAGCAGTCAGCCGGCTGTCGAGCCGCCAGCCGCACCGCCTTTCCCTCCGGCCCAGCCGGCAGCTCCGAGCAGTCCCGCTAGCCCGGCGGCACCACCCGCAGTACCTGCGAACGTTCCCTCGCCTCCGGCAACTGCCCCTGCGTCTGGGCTGGGAAACACCAACCAACCGGCTGCCGACGGAACTGTTTCGGTGGTCATTGCACCAGCCGAGACGCCGGCTTTCCCACCGGCTGCCGTTGCACCGCCCACAGCGGCTTCCCTGCCCACTTCCCAAACGGCAGTTTCACCCCCTCCCGACCAGCCTGAGAAATCAGCGGCCACCCAACTGCTCGAGCAAATCCTGGAACCCCTGGAGAATCAGCCGTCTCCTTCTGGTAGCAGCATGGACCGCTCCCTGCTCTACGCTCGTCCGCTTCCCCTGCTGGAGGCACTTCAGCGATCAGGCGATCGGAGCCGTCGGCTCTGGATTACCCAAGCGTATTGGCAAGTCTCTGCCGGGTATGCCGCCATCCGCTTTGCCACCGAGGCCGTCGAGCAGCTCCAACTGGTTGCTCCCGGAGGAGACCCACACGATCAGGCTGTCCTCGATGTTGCCATCGCGGCGGCCGAGGCTGATCTTGCTGCGGCCCATGCAGAACTAATCGCCGCCCAGCAGCAGCTGGCCGATCTCGTGCGACTTCCCATCGGCGAGCCTCCCCCCTGGCCTGTCGACCGGCCCCTGGCGGGTGCTTACCAGACACACTTTGCCGCGATCTTTGCCACCCGACCAGCAACCGGCCGAATCCGTGCCATTGACCGCTCGCTACCAAGTAAGCACGCTGCTGTTGAGGCCCGGGCAACTGCGTTGCTGGCTGCCCAGGCAGCCATGCTGCGGGCCGAAGCCGATCATGCCCAAGGTAAGCGACCGATTGAAGCGGTGATTGCTGCCCACCAGATGTTGCAGCAGCAACAGCACGGCTTTATCGATTCGCTGGCTGCATACAATCTTGATATTGCTGAGTATGCGATGGCAGTGGCTGATATATCGGTGCCCGATGACCGCTATGTCTCCATGCTCATCGGGACCCCCATCCAGTGGACTCCTCAACCAGCACAGGGCGTCCTGCCTGCGGGCGGCCTGCAGCCGGTCGATCCCCAGATAACGCTTCCTCGGCAGTAATCGTTCAGTCGTATCCGGGCCCAGCCGAAGGAACCGAGTCAGCCCATGACTGCCCCTGCGACACCTGCTGCTGCGAACCCAGCCCCGCTGTCCGCACCAGTAGCAACCGTGCAACCGCTTGCCATCGGTGGCGTTCTCGTCGATCCCCCGGTCCTTCAGGCCCCGATGGCCGGCTACACCAACTATGCATTCCGGCAGGTGGTTCGCGAGTTTGGCGGTGCCGGCCTGCTGGCAACAGAAATGATTGCTGCCCGGAGCGCCAGTTGGCTGGAAACGAATCGAGGCGAGCACCCTGACCGACTCTGGGGCGTTCGTGAAGAGCCTCGCCCACTGGCGGTGCAAATGTGGGACAACGACCCTGCTAATCTTGCCGAAGTTGGCCGGAGACTGGCCCACGACTTTCGGGTGAGCGTCGTTGATATCAACTTCGGCTGCCCAGTCAGGCAGGTGACAGAAAAGGCCCACAGCGGATCATGGCTGCTCAGAGATCCGGCCCGTGTCGGTGAAATTGTGCGACGGGTCGTTGACGCCTGCGGCGACACGCCGGTCACCGCCAAGATTCGTCTTGGCTGCTCCGAAGCCTGCCAGACCGCAATTGAGGTCGCTCAACGAGTGGAGGAAGCCGGGGCTGCCTGCCTGACAGTCCATGGACGGGTGGCGGCCCAGTACTTCAAGGGCGAGGCCAACTGGGAGGCGATCTCGGCCGTCAAGAAAAGCGTTTCCCGCCTCCCGGTCGTTGGGAATGGTGACATCACAACGGCAGAAGCGGCCGTCGAGAGGCTCAGGACCACTGGTGTCGATGGCGTGATGATTGCCCGGGAGTGTCTGGGCAAGCCCTGGATCTTTGCCCAGACAGCTGCCTTATTGCGGGGGCAGCCGAAGCCGGCCGATCCAACCCCCGCCGAGCAGAAGGAACTTGTGCTGCATCACTACGACCTTGTCTGTCAGCGGTTTGGCGGTGAACGTGGAACCTTGCTGATGCGGAAATTCGCCTGCTCGTATGCCCAGGGCATTCCCGGTGCCCGGGAGTTTCGCGGGCATGTCTCCCGGGTCACGACGGCTGGGGAATTTCTCGAGGTTGTGCACCGTTTTTTCCCGCAGGCAGGCGTCAAATAGGGACAACTGTGATTTTTCGCAGTGAGCGTTGCCAAAAATAGCGACCTCGCTACGATACAGGTATGGCCGCAACGAATCGTCCCACTGAACTGCCCCTTGATCGCCCGCTGATCGACCTCCTGCGGACAAGCGAGAGCCTGAGCGTGGCCGATCTGATGCGTCTTCTGGGCATCACGGGCACTGCCGTGCGACAGCGTATCCAGCGGGCAATCAAGGCTGGTTTGGTCGAGCAGGTAGCTGAGCCTCGGCGAACCCCGGGGAGGGGACGCCCACAGATCGTCTACCGGCTTACTACGGCAGGACGCGACACCGCCGGCGACAATTTCCGTGATCTGGCGACTGTTCTCTGGCAGGAAATCCGTGAAATTCAACTGCCGGCAGTCCGGCGAGGGCTACTCGGTCGGATTGGCCGTTCGCTCGCGAATCATTATGCGGAAGACGTGCAAGGAGACACCGCCCGAGAGCGACTCGAAAGTGTCGCCGACATGCTCAGGGCTCGCGGGATTTCCTGCACGGTAGAGGCTGGATCACCAGAACGAGGTGAACCGCTGCCGGTGCTGACCACCCATTCATGCCCATACCCCGACCTCGCCGAACAGGATCGCGGCATCTGTGCTGCTGAACAGACGATGCTCCAGCGACTTGTGGGCGAACCGGTGAAACTGGCCGACTGCCGACTCGATGGTGGGGACTGCTGCCGATTCAGCGTCAATCCAGCCCCCGGCTCCACCGGGAACTCCGCGACGACTATGGTACAACAACAGCGGCAACCGTCTGCCGTGGACTGATGCCACCACTCCCATACAACGCTTCACGCCTGGAGCCTTAGACGATGACACAGCCCTGGATCGAAGGACGTTTCGAAGAGAATCTGGTTTTGACCACGGTCGAGCAGGCCATCAATTGGGCTCGGCAGTCGAGCATCTGGCCGATGACCTTCGGCCTCGCCTGCTGTGCCATCGAAATGATGGCGGCCGGTGCTAGCCGCTACGACATGGACCGCTTTGGTGCAGGAGCCTTCCGGGCCACACCGCGTCAGGCTGACCTGATGGTGGTGGCCGGCACGGTGACATACAAGATGGCGAGTCGGGTTCGCCGCCTCTACAACATGATGCCTGACCCCAAGTACGTCATCGCCATGGGTGCCTGCACGACCGGTGGCGGCCCGTACTTCAAGTGGGGCTATCACGTCGTCAAAGGTGTCGACCTGGTGGTGCCGGTCGATGTCTATGTTCCCGGCTGCCCGCCCCGCCCGGAGAGCCTCCTCGAAGGCCTGATGCGAATTCAGGACAAGATCATGGGGCAACGAATCGCCAAACAGGCCAATGGTGAGGGCAAGGTTGCTGACGAACTGCCGATTCCGCACCACTCTGGTTACGTTGCCTCTGCGGTCGCTGATGGCGATCTGGTTTATGACCACCAGAAGCTTCAGTCCTAACCCCGTTCATGGTTACCAACAAGTCAACGCGTCCCTGTTCTCTATCCCCTCCACCTCATACCACTACCAGCTGAACCAATGAGCGAACGCCTGGAAATCAAAGATCTGCATGTTGCCGTCGAAGGACGGGAAATCCTCAAGGGTGTCAATCTGACGATTGGCCGCGGCGAGGTGCACGCCCTGATGGGGCCGAACGGATCAGGCAAGAGCACGCTTGGTTACGCCATCATGGGGCATCCCTCTTATGAAGTCACGGGTGGCTCGATTGAACTGATCGATGCCGACGGCAAAACGCATAACGTCCTGGAGATGGAGCCTGATGGTCGCGCCCGGGTCGGCATCTTTCTGGCATTCCAGCGGCCAATGGCAATTCCTGGCGTCCGCCTTGCCGACTTCCTTCGCCACTCGGTAACGAATGTCCGCAACCCCGACCGCAAGGAGGGGCAGGAACTGATGCCGATGCGGGAATTCCGAGGTGAACTGAAGGACAAGATGAAGGAACTGTCGATGGACAGTGACTTCGCCCGACGGTACGTCAATGATGGTTTTTCTGGCGGTGAAATGAAGCGGGCTGAAATTCTTCAACTCGCAATGCTCCGGCCCCGCTTTGCCATTCTCGACGAAACCGACAGTGGCCTCGATGCCGATGCGGTGCGGCTTGCCAGCGAAAGTATTGCCCGGATTGGTGGGGCTGAGATGGGCATTCTCATCATCACCCATCACGAGCAGTTGCTCGAGCACAACATCCCGCTCCAGACACACGTCATGCTTGGCGGCCGGATTGTCGAATCGGGTGGCCCAGAACTTGCCGCTGAACTGCATAAGCAGGGCTACGAGCGGATCCGCAAGGCCTACCCAGAAGCAGCTGCCGCCGAGGAAGAAATGGAAGCCGACCGTCGCCTGGAGCCCGCCACCAACTAAGTCGGGCGGCACCAGTGAGGAAACCCCGCCTGTCCCGACGGCACCACCGCTCCCTCATTTGAATCGTCACGTCTCGTTCCCTCCCCCTGTTCCCCACCCTTGTTTCATCAGCCAGCAGGAGATCACGCCATGGCCACTGACACGCAAGAGTCGTCCACACTG